>CAKUDJ010000011.1 GCA_934644855.1 uncultured Elusimicrobiales bacterium | reverse complement strand
GGATTGGCTTTCGTCTTGTGTCAGGCGGTAAGTGGGGCAGCTTTGCGCGCACATATTGCAGCGGTTGCAAAAGCAGTCGCTATCATACACGGTGCGCCTAGCATTTGCATGGGGGAACTCCCGCACGTGTTCCTGCGGGTTTAGCGGGTCTAACTCCGGGTATCCGGGCAGCATTATTTTTCCTCCTGCAAAACGCCAAATAAATTTTTAGGGTCTGCGGCGGCTTTTACCGCGCGCAACGCTTCGGGCCAAAGCGGGTGGGGCGTGTTTTGGGTTTGCACTTTTTGGGGTTGGGCGAAAATCTTAAACGTAATTTGCGTAATCAGGCCCAACTGCCCCCGGCTGCCCGTAAACAAACGGCACAAGTTGTATCCGGCGGCGTTTTTCATCACTTTGCCGCCGTAAGTAATTATTTCCCCGTTGGGCAAAATAGCTCTTATCCCCGTCACCTGGCGGGCAAACGCCGGGGCGGCATTGGCGGCTAAACAGCCGCCCAACGTGCCTTTGTCCGCCGGGAAGGCGGCATAAACCCCTTCGGCCGCCAGGCGGGCCTGTAAATCTTGGGTGTGTACGCCGGCTTGCACGGTGGCGGTGTAATTTTGTTTGTCTATTTCCAGCACTTTGTTAAGCCCGCGCGTGCGCAGGGCCCGGGGCGAATTTGTTTTGCAGCGGGAGCCTGCCCCGGCAACCACGCTGTTTTCTCCGGCGGCAAAGCGGGCTTTTATTTGTTCTTGCAAGGCTTGTTCGGCCGGGTCCGGCGCGGCTTGTTCTTTTGCTTTTTCGGTAAAATTGACGGGGATAATTTTACCTGGATTGGAAAGATTTTCCGGGTCCAGGGCTTTTTTCAAAGCGGCCATAAAGCGCAGGGTGGGGGCGTCATACATAAACGCCATGGCGGCGCGTTTTTCCACCCCAACGCCGTGTTCGCCGGATATGGTGCCGCCGCATTGCGCACAGGCACGCAGGATTTCTTGCTCGGCGCGGGCGGTGCGGGCGGCTTGCGGGCGGTTGCGGGCGTCAAATACCAAATGCGGGTGGAAGTTGCCGTCCCCCGCGTGAAACAGCAGCCCCGCTTGGAGCTGATACTTGCGGATAATTTGGCTGACGGCCTGCAACGCTTGCGGCAGTTTGCTGCGCGGAACGGTGCCGTCGCCCACAATCACGTTGGGGGCCATAAGTGTAGTGGCGGCATACGCCGCGCGGCGGCCCGCCCACAGTTTTTGGCGTTCGGCTTCCGTGCGGGCGGCCTTAAAAGTTTGGCAATGGTTTTGGCGGCAGATTTCTTCCAGTTGGGCCGCCTGGGTTTGGATTTGTTTGGGTTGTCCGTCCAGTTCCAAAATCAGCAGGGCCTCCGCCTCTGCCGGGTATCCGGCGCGGGCATACGCTTCCACGGTGCGCGTGGTGGCGTTGTCCATGGCTTCCACGCAACGCGGGATAATGCCGCGGGCGGCTAAATCCGTGACGGGTTGGATGCTTTCCTGCAACGAAGGAAACGTGACTAAAAAGGTTTTAATATGTTTGGGCGCGTCCGTCAGGCGCACGCATATTTTGGTAAAAACGCCCAGGGTGCCTTCGCTGCCGCATAAAAAGCCGAGCCAATCCGGCCCTGCGCTTTGGCGGGAAAGCCACACGCGTTGGCCTTGGGGGCTGACCCATTCCGCCCCCAAAATATAATCCGCCGTGCCGCCGTATTTCATACAGCGCGCCCCGCTGGCGTTTTGGGCCAAATTCCCGCCCAACGTGCATACGCGCGCGCTGGCCGGGTCCGGCGCATATAAAAGGCCCCACCGGGCGGCTTCTTCCTGCAAGGCGGCGGTGGTGAATCCGGGTTCCGCCACAGCGTATTTTTCTTGCGTGTTGATTTCCAATAAACGGTTTAAGCGGGTAAAATCTAAAATGACCCCGCCTTTAAGCGCCGCACATCCCCCGGCGTGGTTGGTGCCTGCCGCACGCGGCGTAAACGGGATTTTATATTGGTTTAACAGGCGGATAACACCGGGCACACAAGCCGTATCGGGCAGCAACACCACCGCGTCCGGCCGCGTACGCGAAAGCGAACAATCGTACGAGTGCAACGCCAGGGATAGTTCGTCCGTAAGGACGGCCTCCGGGCCGAGGAGTTTTTGCAGTTGGTGAATGACGCGGGTGTCTATATCCATAATTTGTAAATCTGTTTGCACACAAAGTGAATGCTTTTTGTATACTATTATTATATTATTTAGTAGACCTCTAAAACTATGGCTAACGAAAAAAAGGCGCGTAAACTGGTGGTGGTGGGCGATGTGCACGGACAATACGATTCGTTCGTGCGTATTTTGCGCCATGCCGGCCTGGTGGACGACGCCCTGCATTGGGCGGGCCAAAACAACCGCTTGCTCCAGATAGGCGATATTTTTGACCGGGGCCCCCAACCGCGCATGGTGGATGATTTGCTGGATAAATTGCAGCGGGAAGCCGGGGATACGCAAGGGGAAGTTATCCGCCTGGTGGGCAACCACGAGTTGGAACTTTTACTGAGCAATTATTTGATTTCCGGGTTCAATAAAGAAGAAGCCAAACTGGTGCGCGATAAACTGCGCCGCCAGGTGGCGGACGGTTCTTTGCGCGCGGCGTATGCGTACAAAGACTATTTGTTCACACACGCGGGCGTGACACGCAAACTGCTTAAAATTTTTGAATTTCAGTTGGATGACGCCAGCCCGGTCAACTTGGCATTGCTCATCAATATGATTTTCCGCGAAGCCATTAATCACGAGTTTTACCGCCACCCGATTTTCAACATCAGCATCAGCCGCAGCGGGCCGGACCGCTACGGAGGCATTTTTTGGGAAGATTTAGACGACCTGCTCAATTCTTATCCGCAAAGCCCTTTTAAGCAAATTGTGGGCCACACGCAGGTGGATAAAATTAATTTGGATAACGGCCACAACATCATCCCGGTGGATGTGGGCTTGCACCGTAAATTAGAATATTTGGTATTTACGGACGGCGTGCCGGAAATAAAAGAAGCCCAGTTGGCTTCGGCGGCATAAGCACTTTGAAAAACTAAAAAAGGAGCCTCTTTCAACAGGCTCCTTTTTTGCGGCTGAAAATGCCATTTAATGCGGCAGGGTTTGGGCGATAATTTTTTCGGCCCGGCGGTCCATTTCCGCGCGTTCCGGCGGGGTGTGGTCGTCCATGCCGGTTAAGTGCAAGCACCCGTGTACGGCGTACATCATCATTTCCTGCAAAAAAGTATGCCCGAAGTTTTTGGCCTGCTCGCGCGCAACCGGGTAGCACACAAACACATCCCCAAAGGCCCACGGTTCCGCGGCGGCAAATTCCGGCCGGGGTTGGTTGAAGGAAATAACATCCGTCACATAATGGTGGTCTAAATACGCTTTGTTAATGCGTAAAATTTCCGCCTTGTCTACAAAAATAATGTTGGTTTCGGCGTTTTCCCGGGCGCAGGGTTTTAAGGCCGCCAGGGCCGCTTTTTTGAATAGCCCCGTGCGGCGCAAGTGCGCGGGCACGTCCGTTTGATAAAAAATATTTACTTTCATTTGGTTTCCTTTTCCGGGTGTTTTTTCTCCCATTTTTCGTACGCGCTTAAAATGTTTTTAACAAGCGGATGGCGCACTACATCCGCCTGTCCGAATTGGATAAACGCCACGCCGTCCACTTTTTTTAATACGTCCGCCGCCTGCAAAAGGCCGCTTTCGCTTTTGCGGGGCAAGTCTATTTGGGTTAAATCCCCGTTTACAATCATTTTGGATTTGACCCCCATGCGCGTTAAAAACATTTTCATTTGCGCCGGCAGCGTGTTTTGGGCTTCGTCCAAAATAATAAAGGCTTTTTCCAGCGTGCGCCCGCGCATATAAGCCAGGGGTACAATTTCAAGCACGTTGTTGTACTTCATCGCGCGGAAGCGCTCTCCGCCCAGCATATCGTAAAAGGCGTCATAAATCGGGCGCAAATACGGGTCCACTTTTTCTTCTATATTGCCGGGTAAAAAGCCCAGTTTTTCGCCGGCTTCCACAATCGGGCGTGTCACAATCACGCGCTCCACCATGCCCAGCTCCAACGCGCGCAAGGCGCACGCGCAGGCCAAAAAGGTTTTGCCGGTTCCGGCGGGCCCGGTGGAAAGCACCAAATCGTTGGCAAAAACGGCCTCTATGTACGCTTTTTGGTTTTCCGTGCGGGCTTCTATCGGGCGGGCGTGTTCCGGGCGGAAAACGATATTATCCGCAAACGGTTTAACGTCTTTAAGCAGGGTGAGCGGCTTTTTTTGCTCCGAAAGGGCCAACTCTTTTTGTATTTTAGCTAGCGCTTTATCCACGCGGGAGTTGGTGCCTTTGACAGACAGCTCCGCGCCGTCTTCCTGCGCATTGTATTTGATAAAACATTCCACGCGCATTTCTTTTTCCAGCGCGCGCAATTTGCTGTCCTGGATACCCAAAACAAGCAGTAGTTCATCTTGATTTTTTAATTTGACGGTTTTAATCATAATAAAAAACCGCGCGGGTTGCGCGCGGTTTGTGTGGTTAAAATTTGCTTTTCCCGCGCGGTATAACCACAATGCCGGACGGGTCTATATAATACTTCTGTGCATCTGCTTCCGGGTCGTGCCCGATGGTTTGGTGCGGTGCGGTGGTGTTAAAGCGGTCCATAATTACTTTTTTTAGTTTGGCTCCGGCTTTAATTTCGCACGAGTCCATAATCACACAATCTTCAATTTCGGCCCCTTCGTGCACAATCACGCCGGAGCTTAACACGCTGTGTTTGATTTTGGTTTTGGGGTGGATGATACACCCGTTGCCCAACATGGAATCTATTACCGTTCCGCCCAGGTTTTTAACCGGTGGAAGGCGGGAGGCCGTCGTGTTGACGGGCCATTGCGGGTTGCTTAAGTCCAACTTCGGTTTGGGGCCCAACAAATCCATATTGGTTTGCCAAAAGGATTCTATGGTGCCCACGTCGCGCCAGTAGCCGGGTTCTTCGTACGGTTTGGCCCCGGGCAGCGTTTGGCTTTGGAAGTTATAAGCAAAGGTGCGGTGGTCCGTTAAGATTTTAGGCAAAATATGTTTGCCGAAGTCCAACGCGGGCACATCACAAAACCGCTTTTGCAGCACTTGCAAGAGGACGTCCGTATTAAAAATATAGTTGCCCATGGACGCATACGCCATTTTGGGGTTGCCGGGGATGGGCTGCGGTTTGGCGGGTTTTTCGTCAAACTGCACAATGCGGCTGTCTTTATCCACGCCCAACACGCCGAACGCGGAGGCATCTTTAATGGAAACAGAATTGGCCGCCACCGTCACATCCGCTTTGTTTTTCAAGTGAAAGTCAATCATTTGGCGCACATCCATACGGTAAATATGGTCCGCACCGAAAATGGCCACCAAATCCGGGTTGAAATCTTTTACCAGGTTGATGTTTTGGCGTACGGAGTCCGCCGTTCCGCGGTACCAAATTTCACCCAAGCGCATTTGCGGCGGCACGCAGGTTAAAAAGTGGTCCGGGATAATCCCCTCGCTGCGCCAGGTGGTGCGCAAGTATTCAATTAAACTTTGCGATAAATACTGCACCAACACATACGACGAAAATATGCCGGAATTGACAAAGTTGGACAGTACAAAATCCACAATTCTGTAATTGCCGCCAAACGGCACGGACGGTTTGGAGCGGTCTTTGGTCAGCGGATAAAGACGTTCCCCTTTGCCTCCAGCCATGATAATACCCAGTATTCTCATAGTTCCCCTCGTTTTATTTAATTTATTCGGAGCCTAACGGCAGTTTGCGGCTTAAAGTGTCAAACGCTTCCCAAGACCACGGCATTTTTTCTTGGAAGATTTTGGCAATCGCATCCGCATAGACGCGTATTTCCCATTGCGCGTGTTTATCGGTGCGCAGGGATAAAAAGTTCAGCAAACTGCGGGCATTAACGCTCCAGTAAAATTGGGTATATTGGCAGACGGGCAAAACGCCGCGGGCCATTTCGCGCGCCACGCCGGCTTCAATCAATTTTTGATAAGCGGCGTAAGAGGCTTCCACGCTGTCTTCGTAAATTTTAATAAGGGCTTTTTGGTCCAGGGCGGAAGACGGCACGGAGCCTTGTTTGTTTTTGGTGTCCTGCCCACGGAACTGGGCCGGGATGTAAAATTCGTCCTGCACTTGGGTGTAGCGCGCGCTGACTTCGTTATAAGAGCCCCAGCGGTGGCGCATCCATTGGCGGGCTACAAAAATCGGGCAGCACACATGGAATTGGAAATAACAATGTTCAAAAGGGGTGTGGTGGGCGTGTTCCATCAGGTATTTAATCAGGCGTTTGTCTTGTTCTTCCCCTTTGGAGACGGCCCCAAAAGATACACGTGCGGAGCTAACCACGCGGTTATCCCCGCCCATAAAATCTACCAGGCGGATAAAGCCTTTGTCCAGCAAGTCTATTTTTTCGTTAGATTCAGTCACAGTTTCTCCCCGGTTATTTGAAAATTTCCCGCAACGCGGATGACCCGTCCGGCAGTACTTCTGCCGCCAACACGGCATTTGCCGTACAGGCGGTGTCGTACACATATCCGTCCAGTTCCACGGTATCGGTAATGGTCAAACGGCCTTTTTGTAAATTTAGGAAATGTATTTTACCGCTCTGGTACATACCAAACATATCGGACAACACCCCTGGTTTGGCGGTGTTTTGCACGGCGGCCAGCGTGGCGGCGCCGTCGGGCCCGTATACTTGCACAGACGGGTAAAATTTTAATACGTCTTGTTTATATTTTACACGATTTGGAGCTCCGGCGAAAATATCTTTGCTTTCGGCCGCGCGTTTATGCTTCAGTTCCGCCCGCAAAGCGCCGTTGGAAGCCGTGTAAATAAAGCTGTCGTTATCGTCTTCCAATTCGTATTCGTTTACCCCGGTCAGCCAGTTGCGGCGGGTGTTTAGGCGGTCTTCGTCCAACACAAATTTTCCGTGTTTGTAATCCACTTCCCGCGCACTGCCGGGTCGCGCGCCCATCACAAACGGTTTTTGGGCCCAGAGTTCTTTATCCGGCAGGCAGCCCAATTCTTTTACAAACCAGGGCAATGTGTGGGTTTGTACCAACGTGTTGTTTTGGTTTTCCAACACGGCGGTGGAAATTTGTTCCCGCGCGGCCTGGTAATAGGTGACGAAAATTTGGGCCGAGCCGGTTTCTTTTACGTCCACGGCGGAAAGCGTAATGGGCGTAAATGTTTTGGGCAGCTGCCATTGTAAGGCCGGGGCCAATTTTTCTCCCATCGGGTTCCACACGCTCACCACCCCTTTTTGGCTTAATGTAATCACTTGTCCCGGGGCGGAAACATTCCCGGCGCTGAGGCTGATAACGGTTTGTTCTACGGGTGCGTAAATTTTTTGCACTTTGTCTGAAACGTGTTTTTTGTCGGGTGCGGCGGCCGGTTGCGCCGGGGCGGCTTGCGGCGCGGCGGATTCAAAAACGGCTTCTGCGCCCAGGGCAAATTGCGGGGCGTCGGCTATTTCTCCCACGGCATATAGTTTTTGCACTTCCGTCACGGTGCCCGGGTTGGAATAAGTAAAAACATCCCCCAGGTTTTTGCCGGTTTTCGGGTTAATCAGGGTTTCTTTGCCGGTAATTATTTTGAACGTATCCCCTTTGGCCACCGGTTTTTTTAAGGCGGAAATATCCATATAAAGTACAGGGCCCTGTTGTTTAACCAACATGGCGTTTTGAGCCCAAAGCGGGGCCACGCTTGCGCATAAAATAAAAAGTAAAGCGGTTTGTTTTATTTTCATATAATAACTGTATAGCATTTTTACGGGGAGCAAACAACCCGAAAATAGGAGTAATTTTATGAAACATACTTTTAAGGACTTGGTGGAAACTTTTGCCGTGTTGCGCGGGCCTAACGGTTGCCCGTGGGATAAAAAGCAAACGCACGAAACCTTAATCCCGTGCTTAAAGAACGAGGCGCAGGAATTAATAGAAGCCATTGAAAAAAAAGACGCAGAAAATATGAAGGAAGAATTGGGCGACGTGCTGTTGCAAGTGTTAATCCACAGCCAAATTGCGGCGGAAGACGGCCAATTTACCATAGATGATGTGGTGGATTATTTGTATGAAAAACTGCACCGCCGCCACCCGCACGTTTTTGGTGCTCACGCCCAGGCCGCCACGCCCGAGGAAGCCTTGGCCCTGTGGAAAGAAATGAAAAAGCAGGAACGGGCGCACAAATAAAAACACTTTCTATTATTTCGCTTGCGGCGGTGTGTACCGGATAACGCACGCCCGCCGGCCCATAAAAAACCCCCGCATATTATTTCGGGGGTTTAGCTCATTCTTGTCATTTTCATGACTTATGTTCCTCTTTCCTAAGGGGGCTCTGTGCCCGGGTCTTTATGCAATCGGGTGGCACGCTGTGCTACCGGCAACTGCAACCAAGGGCTTCAGGCTGTCCCTAAGTACTGTGTAATTATAATGTAAGGGAATAAATCAAAATTTCAAGGGCAAAAAAGGACCTATTTTTTATAGGTCCTTTTTGGTGGGCTGAAATTTACCTAATTTGTATTTCAAACAAGCGCTAAAGCCTGCGTTGCTGCCTATAATCAGCGGCGTGAGCAGCATGGTGGCGTAAATAATTTGGCGGGAAATTTTTACTTTATGCGCCGGGTCTAACAGGTTGTTTTCCAAAAACACCTTATATAAGGTGTCTGCCGTCCATAATACCGGCCAGGCCACGGCCGCCCGGTGGCGCACTTGGGTACGCGGCAGGGCTTGCATATAGGTATGGGCCGCCGCCAATTTTTCAATGGCCCAAAAAATCCACTTGCGTTTAATCGGCTCAAAGCGGGGGGCGTTTTCCTCGTTTAATAAATCGGCCGGAGCCAGCCCGGCGGCGGATAATTCCGTCATGGGGAAATAGCAGCGCCCAATCCGCAAATCGCGGGGTAAATCCCGCAAGATGTTTACAATTTGCAAAGCATCCCCAATGTTTCTGCCCAGTTGGCAAAAGTCCTGCTCCGGCAACCCGGTTTTTACGGTAGACGCAATTAGCCGGCTCCAAAAAATACCCGGTGCACCACCCATTAAATGACAATAATTTTCCAAATCTTTTTCGGTAGCAAGCGCTTTTACGGTGCCGGCATTTTCCGCCGGGAATGTGGTTAAATCAATTTGCATCCCGTCACATACGCGGTATGCCACTTCCAACGTGGCGGCCTGTTGGGCGGCGTTTAAGCGTTGGAAGGCTTCTAAACAAAGGGGGAAATTTTTTAGCAGTTTTTCTTCGTACGGGTTGGCAGACGCGCCGGAAATTTCCCGCACCAGTTGCTCCGGTTGGGCGCCGTCCGGGTGGGCAATCATATCCGGGTAGCGGGTAATCCAATATAAGCGGCGCTCCGGCGGCAACAGGGCGGTGTCGGCAATACTGTCCGCATAGCGGCAAAGCAGATAGGCCGTTGAAAAAGCATCCCGGACGGGGTGCGGCAAGGCCCGGGCGCTTAAATATAAACTGCGGGATGTTTGTTTGAGAAGCGTTTGTGTATCCATATATATAAGGATAGCAAATTTTCTGTTTTGCGCGCGGATATGTTGGGGTTGCGTGCGGCGCGGTTAAATGCTATCTTATTATATAGGTAGTAGAACTGATGTGCAAAAAAATAATTTGACATTTGCCAATAAATTAGTTATACTAGCTATATAAGGAAACAAAAAGGTTGTTTCCGCAGAGGTTTCAAGAACCCTTTTCAAAAAGAAAAGAAAAAGGGTCTTGACTTTTCTGTCTTTTTTTGCTAGACTATATGAGTAGTCGGTAATTGTTCTTTGTAAAGATTTAACAAACTTCTGATTTTTAGCTTGCTTCAAAACAGACATAAAACTTTCCGGCAGCGAAACGTCACCTTATTTTAGAAAAGGCTGAAGACGGGCTGAGCCTAGCCGGTCAAGTTAGTTCTGCGGAGCAGGCATAAAAACAATATATAGTAGTACCTGTTAAGCTTATCCCTTGGGTCCTTAGCGGCCGCGACTTAATTGAATATTCCAATAAGTTTTCAAAAAAAGCTTGACAATCGTAAAAATATTTGCTTTAATAAAAGAGTAGTAAGGATTTGACAAGCCGGGCCGTTGAAAAAGCCGAAACAAAAAAGGCTTGACAAACCGAAACAGATTTGTTAATATATCTTTAGTGCTTTAACAGCGCTAAAGAAGTTAAAATAAATTTCCGATTGCTTTTTCCGAAGCAGGAAAAAGGCAACGAGGAAATTTCGTTCTCTGAAAATTTGACAGCAATGTGCGAATGGGCGATTTGAAATGAAAAGGCGTAAGCCTGACAGGACAGACGCTCAAAAAGCTAAGTCATATAGCTATAAATATGACACCAAGTTAATTCAACAATGTAGAGAGTCAAAAGTCAACAGCTCGCTGTTAGCGATTTACGGTCTTTAAGCTGCTTGCAGCCTAAAGATTATAAATTCTAATGGAGAGTTTGATCCTGGCTCAGAGTTAACGCTGGCATCGTGCATAACACATGCAAGTCGAACGGGA
>CAKUDJ010000010.1 GCA_934644855.1 uncultured Elusimicrobiales bacterium | reverse complement strand
GGCGGGGATGATTCAATCCCCGGTGCGTTTTGACCCCGTCAAACATCCCCAGTCTTGCCAAAAGCGCCGCAACGCGGTTTTGCGGCTGATGCACCAAAACGGCTTTATAGACCAGGACGTCTACCAAATGGCCCTGGCCGAGCCGCTCACCCTGCAGGCGGCCCCGCGGCCGTTTTCCGCCCCGCATTTTACCCGCTATTTGGCGCAACTGGCCGGGCCGGATACGGCGGATATTTACAGCACGTTGGATGCGCGCGTGCAAACCCGCGCGGCGCAAATTGTGCAAAACCAACTGGCGCGCTTCACGCAGGAAAACGTGACCAACGCCGCCGCGGTGGTACTGGATAACCGCACCGGGGGCGTGTTGGCGTATGTGGGCTCTGCCGATTTTAACGATACCCGCCACGCGGGGCAAGTGGATGGCGTGCGCGCGTTGCGCCAACCGGGCTCCGCCTTAAAACCGTTTGTGTATGCGCTGGGGATGAATAAGGGGTTTTATCCGTCTTATATGATGCAAGACGAAGACACCTTTTTTGAAGACGGCTACCGCCCCCGCAATTATGACGGCACTTTCCACGGGTGGGTCAGCGCGCGTAAAGCGCTAGCGTGTTCTTACAACATTCCGGCGGTCAAGGTGGCCGCGGCGGTGGGCGTGCCTACCCTACTGGCCGGGTTGCGCCAACTGGGGCTTACTACGCTAAATAAACCGGCCGGGTTTTACGGGTTGGGGCTTTCACTGGGCGCGGGCGAGGTGCGGCTATTGGATTTGGCGGGCGCGTATGCCACGTTGGCGCGCGGCGGGCTTTATAAGCCGGTTTTACTGGCCGAAACCCCGGTTATCGGCGGGCCGGGCGCGGTGCGGCGCGTGTTTGACGAGCGCGTGAGCTTTTTGGTGACGGATATGCTGAAAGATAACGCGGCGCGGGCGGATGCGTTCGGGTTAAATTCGCCCTTACAGGTGCCGTTTGAAATGGCCGCCAAAACAGGCACTTCCAAAGATTACCGCGATAATTTTGCTATCGGCTATACCCCGCGGTGGACGGTGGCGGTTTGGGCCGGGAATTTTGACGGCTCGCCCATGCGCCGCGTGTCCGGCATTGCGGGCGCGGCCCCCATTCTGCACGATTTAGCCGTTTATATGCAAAGCGTTTATCCCAGCCCGCGTTTTACATTGCCGGACGGAGTAAAAGCCGTGACGGTGTGCGCGCAAAGCGGGCTGCCCGCCGGGAAAAACTGCACCCGCACGCAAACGGATTATTTTTTGGCGGACAAACTGCCGGATAGTGTTTGTGACGGCCGCCACCAAGCATTAGCCGCGGCGGCGCGTATCACGTTCCCGCAAAACGGAGATGTTTTTAAGTGGGACCCGGCCGTCGCGCCCGATTCCCAGCAAATTTTATTTCAGGCCGAGGCGGCGCAGTTGCAAACCTGCCAATGGGTGTTGGATAAAAAAATAAAAGGGCAGGGGGTAAATGTCTGGTGGCAAATTGCGCCCGGCAAACACCGGTTGGATTTGCGTTGCGGAGCCGAAACGGACACCATCCGCTTTGAAGTATTACAATAACCCGGGGCGCTTTTAAGTAAGCTGTTGCTCTTGAGATTTTGGAAAAATCTTTTTTACCGCGGGCGGCGCAGGGAGCGGGCCGCTTCTTTTACTTCGGGCGGCACGCGGAACGATTCCTGCATTTTTTGAATGGCTTTGTTGTGGGTAAATTTGTCCAGCGTGTTTTGTTGTAAAAACGCCAATACCTCTTGCGGGACGGACAACGCCAGTTCCGCCAAGGCCCACGCCACTGCCGTTTGGGCATAAAAAGCCTGTGTGGGCGGCGTTTTGAGCCGTTGGATTAGCCGCGCGGCATAGGGCGGTTTAGCAAAATGGAACAGGCCCGTCACTACCGCCGTGCGGAAAAAATATTCCCGCTTATCCTTAAAATACGGCTGTAAAAATTTCCACGTTTCTTGCGGGTGCGTGCGCGCCGTGGTAAAGCCGGCACAAAAGCAATCGCAAACGCTCCAACAGTTTATGCGGGGAATAAATGTTTCGGCCCGCTTAAATGCTTCCTGCGGCGTGCCTTTCAGCAGGCCGATAATAATGCCTTGGAGCATAATTTCTTCCAAAGAATCTTGGGTAAGGTGCAAAAGCGCCTCTGCCCCGTAGCGGCGGACGAGTTCTTTGGCCAGTTGGCGCAAAGCCGGCATCCGTACCCCCAGTAGCGGGGTGGAAACCCCCGGCAGGAGCGCGGCCGAAAACAGACGGTATTTTTCATCTGCCAGTTGGTTTAGGCGGGCTTTAATATCCATATTAGGTATTTTAGCAAAGGTATATTTGCGCGGGCAAAATAGTATAATAAATTAACCGCATTTGATTTTGCGTTTTTATTCCCTTTTGTTGGAGCTTTTTTTATGACTAATACCGCGCCGGATATGGCCAACGCCAAAGAAACCATTTCTAAAGAAATACAATGTCTGCAAAAGTTGGAAGAATTATTGGGTGAACAGCCGCTTTCCGCCGTGTTGGATATTTTGCAAAACACGCAGGGGCGCATTATTTTTACGGGCATGGGTAAGTCCGGCATTATTGCACAAAAAATTGTGGCTTCGCTGGCGTCTACCGGCACCCCGGCTTTTTTTATTCATCCGGCCGAGGCCAGCCATGGGGATTTGGGGATGATTACCCCGGAAGATACCGTGGTGGCTATTTCCAACAGCGGGGAATCTAAAGAATTGGCGGATGTGTTAAATTATTGCAAGCGCTTTGGTATTAAGCTAATCGGCCTGACCAAAAACCCGCAAAGCACATTAGCCAAAAATGTGGATTTTGTGTTGGCGTTGCCCGTCACGCCGGAAGCGGACCCGCTGGGGCTGGCGCCTACGTCGTCCACCACGGCTACCCTGGTGTTGGGGGACGTGCTGACGGTGGCCCTGATGGCGCGTAAAAAATTTACCAAGACGGATTTTCAAATGCGCCACCCGGGCGGCAAATTGGGGGCCGTGTTGCAAACGGTAAAAGACGTTATGCACTCCGGCGCGGAAATGCCGCTTTTGCCGCAAGATGCGCCGGTATCGGCCATTTTGATAGAAATGAGCAAAAAGCGCCTGGGGTGCGTGGGGTTCAGCGGCAAAGACGGCCGCTTAACCGGCATTTTTACGGACGGCGATTTGCGGCGCAATATGTCGCCGGAGTTGTTCCACAAAACCGGGGCGGATATTATGACGGTAAACCCTAAACAGGTGCCGCCGGATATGATGGCCGCCGAGGCCCTGCGCATTATGAATGCCAAAAAAATTACCACCCTGTTTGTCACGCAAAACGAAAAACCGCTGGGCGTGGTGCATGTACACGATTTGTTAAAATTGGGGTTATAGATTAAGGGGGATTTATGTGGAAAGAAATACTGGAACGCGCGTTTGGCCTGCCTGAACTAATTGCAACGGTGGCGATGGTTGTTTCGGTAATTATCTATGCGGCCGTTTATTGGTTCAAGGGGGCCAAAACCAACGAAGATGACCTCCAGAAAATGTTGGAAGAAGAAAAGAGGAAAACTTTTTTGTATTTTAACCCGTCCAATGCCCCGCAGTTTATCCGATATGCGCGCAACGGAGAAACGGAAAAATTGCAGGAAATGCTGAATACCGGCTCCGTCAATATCAATCAAACGGATTCCAACGGCAATACCGCTTTAATTGCCGCCGCGTGGAACGGCAAAACCCAAACCGTGTTATTTTTGTTAAAATCGGGTGCGGACGCGTATTTGCGCAATGAATCTTTAACGGATGCCGCCAATGCGGCTTGCAATAACGACAAGTTGGAAACTTTTGCCGCCATGTTGGAGTACGGTTTGGACGCTGGCAAAATGTCTTTTGGGGGGAAGCTGCTGGTGATGTATTTATCCGGCAAAAACCGTACCGACTTGTTGGAAAGCGTATTAAAACAATGCGGCGGCGTGGCGGACCCGTCCTCGGCCTTGTGGAGCGCGTGCAACGCGCTTGAAAAAAAGAATTTAGCTTTGCTTTTATCTTACAAGGCGGACCCCAACGCCGCCAATGAACTGGGGGAAACCCCGCTCATGGCGTTGGCATCCGCTCTGCCGGAAACGGACGGACAAAAGCAAATTCAAAAGGAAATGGCGGTTATGCTTTTGGAGAACGGCGCGGATACATCCCGCAAGGATAGTGAGGGCTTAAGCGCCGAGGATATTGCCAAACAATACCACGCGGACCCGGCTTTTATCCAATTAATCAAACTCCGGCGCGCTAGCGAAGAATGGGTGCGCACCCGCTAGTTAAAATTTGATAAGAAACGCACTCTGCCCGCCTACCGAAACCGGGGCTTCCTGCACGGCGCGGGATTGGCAAAAGTCTTCCCCGGCGCTATTTAGGCCCTGGCACGCCAACTGCAAAAAATTATCCGCGGTGGTTAATTTGTATTGGGCGTGGCGCGCTTCTTTTTGTTCAAATTCCGCTTCCCAGCAGTATTCTTTGCCCGGCTCCGGGCGGCAAGTAATGTGCAAGGTAAAATATTTTAAGGGGCTTTCTTTTTGGGCGCGTGATTCTATGCGGCGCGCTTGTGCTTCGTTCATAGGGCGGCCCCGGTAAAAATTTTTGGTCCGGCCCCATAGCACGACGGCTTCCGTCATGCGCGCACTTTCCGCGGCGTTAAAATAATACGGCACCGCCACGGCGGATAACACCCCTATAATGAGTACCGCTATTAATAATTCTATCAGCGTAAATCCGTTTTGCATAAGTAAAACCCTATTCAATTTCGGCCAAATACGCGTTTACCAAGGCGGTTATTTCCGCTTCTTTGGCGGGGATGCCTAAGCCCCAGGCGGCCTCTTGCACAATGCTTTGGGCCTCGGCGCAAAGGCCGTCTTGTAATTGGGCCAAATTGAGCGTGCGGTCCATGCGCAGGTAGGCTTCCATAACGGTGGATTTTTGTTTGCCCAAACTGGCGCGCAGGGCACACGTGTTGCTCATTTTCAGGCGGAAGTACAGCGTGCCGCCAAACGAAATATGGTTTAAGTATTTCAGCGCCGTCACTAAAAACAAAATCAGTTCTTGGGTGAGTTTTTCAATAGAAACCACGCGGGTTTCGTGCCCGTTAAAATCTTTCATTTCCCCGGCAATCCGTTTGTCCATGAGCAGCCCATAGGCGTTAAATTCCGTCATCTTATGCACGCCTTTTTGGTTGCTGATGACGGCCGCGCCGTCTTGCAAGGGTTGGATGGGATACTCCTCCGGCGCCGTATGCCCGAACCACGCATCCGTGGCGCATTCGCGGATAAGTTCCGGTATTTGGCGGTAATCCGTCAGCGGTTCTTCCGGGTAGAAGGGGGAAACGGACAGCGTGCAAACAGGCAGGTTGGCTAATTCCGTATTTTTCAGTTTTAAGTAATTTTCAAAATGGCTTTCGGCTTTATCGTACAAAATATGGCGCAACCGTTCGGATTTTTGGCGGTGGTCTAACAGCCAGGGCAGGCGCTCCGGGTGGACAATGGCTTCCGGGCGGCTGCTTTGCCCGGTGCGGATGTAAGCGCGCTTGCTTTTGCCCACCAGGTGCGGGGTTAAATTGCTTTGCGGAATGTTTACCACCACAAACATACGGTTGTTCGGCCCAATGCAGGTGTTGATGTCCACAAACACAATGGGGTCAATGTATACCTGTATGATGTCTTCTATGGTGCTGCGGATTTTTTCGTGATACGGCATACCGGTAAACGGCGAGGCCGGTTTGTCGTCTTTATCGTCCTGCACGCCAATAATAATGGTGCCGCCCAAGGCATTGGCAAAGGATGCAATCGTTTTGGCGAATTTTTCTTTATTTTTGGGCAAGCAGTATTTGTAATCTAACTGCTTTCCCTCGGGGATGCCCCGCTTGCAAAAGTCCACCACATCTTGAAAGGTCAAATCATTAATCGGTTTATTGAACAGCATAATAGCCTCTTTTGGCAAGTGCGCCGCTTAATTTATTATAATAAAATTAGTTGCTTATACAGCATTTTTTTAGAACTGTAAAAAAGTATGTTAAACCAAACCGATACACTGGCTAATGTGCTGGCTGAAAAATTTATCACTACCGCCCCCCAAGCGGCGGGGCGTGTTTTGGGTTCTATGGCCACGCATGAGGTGGTGCTTTTGGTGGGCCCCTTAAAAGCGCAAACGCTGGTGACGTGCTTTAATAATATGGAGCCTTGCAAGGCGGCGGCGGTGTTGCGCCGTTTACCCGCGCGGCAGGCCGGGTATGTTTTTTCCCGCCTGGACATTATGCAGGCGGCGCGGATGATGAAAGAATTTTCCCAGCCGTACCGGGAAAAATTGTCCGCCTCCTTAAAGCCGGAATTTGTGGCACTATTAAAGGGTGCGCTTGCATTTGCCCCCAACAGCGTGGGCGCGCGGATGAGTACGGATTTTGTATCCGTTAAGACGGACGCCAAAGCGGCTGACGTAATAGAACGCTTAAAAAATATGCCCCGCAAAAAATTGCCGCCCGTTTGTTTTGTGACGGCGAAAGACGGCCAGTTAAAAGGCGCGGTGCGGGTGGCGGAACTGCTGTTTTATCCGGCGGATAGCGCGGTGGGCTCTTTGATGAGTGCGGATTATGCCGTTTTAACGCCCGGCGAGGGGGAAACTTCCGCCATGCAAAAATTTAAGGCGTGCCAATGGCCGCTACTTCCGGTGGTGGACGGGCAAAACAAGCTGCTCGGCGTGCTTTCCCCCAAGTTGGCGGCCGATGTGCAACCACTCAAAAAACATTGGCTAAAACGCTTGTTTAAGCGCAATAAATAAAAAAAATTCCATATATAAAAAAGGCCCTCCGTGCGGAGGGCCTTTTTAGTCTTATAGCAAGGGTAAAATTAGTTGATTTCTTTAATTTCCACATCAAAAACCAATTCTTTACCGGCTAACGGGTGGTTGAAATCCAAGGTAATTTCTTTTTCGCCGATTTCTTTTACCACCGCGCGGAATGTGTGCCCGCCATTAGAAGCGCCCACCATATCGCCTACTTTTAATTCGTTGGCCTAGGAAATGGCTTCTTTCGGTACGCGCTTAATGGCTTCCTGCAACACCGGGCCGTAGCCTTCTTCCGGCTTAACGGTGACGGTCTTTTTGTCGCCCACTTTCATCCCTAAAAGTTCTTTTTCCAACCCCGGGATAATCATACCCGCGCCGTGGGTGTATTCCAGCGGCCCGCGCCCGGCGGAAGTATCGGCTACTTTGCCTTCAACGGTGAGGGTATAGTCAAATTTTGCTTTGGAACCTTCTTTAATCATATTTTTCTCCTTTGCCGCAGGAACCCTGGGACGTTTTATTTTAACTTTTACATTGTACCAGTTTTAGCGCCGTTTTGTGCAATAAAAACCCCCGCCCCTGTTATGGGGCGGAGGCACCAACGCGTCGGTTTGGGGGGAGGTAAACCGCACCCCCCGGGGCGGTATAAAATGCCGCTACAAATGTATTGTTAAACATTTAGGTGCGGGCGGCAAGTGCAAAAAAGGGTTAGAATACCGGCTGTTAAAAAACTTTGCGCCCGGGGGCGTATTTAGCTATAATGGGTATTGTAAATAGTTGAAAAAGCCATAAACTATGTTTACCGGAGGAGTTTATGAAGAAAGGTTTTACCCTTATTGAGTTGTTGGCGGTTGTGCTGATTATGGGCGTTTTAGCCACTATTGCTATGCCGCAATATACCCGCAGTTTGAACCGCGCCCGCATTGCGGAAGCGGAACAAATGTTGCCTGCTATCTATGAGGCGCGCGAACGCGCAAAGATAGAAAACCAAGCAAACGGCGTTTCCGGCCGCATTACGGCGGAAATGTTGGATATTGGTATTAAAAATGCAACGTCTGTCAGCGGTGCGAAAATAGAAACTCCTAATTATACCTATTATATTAACAAGGCCAAAGTGGTTCAAGCTAAGTTAAAAAAGGGGAAAAAAGTTAAAGGAGTGATTTTTTCGTATGACGGGAAAGACATATATTGTTGCGATCCTATCGGCGTGTGTGAAACGGTTTTTAATATGCAAAAGATTTTCTGTTTTTAGAGGAAAACTATGAAAATAAATAAAAAAGGTTTTACTTTAGTGGAAGTTTTAACGGTAGTGATTATTGTGGGGGTTTTGTCTTCCTTGGCGTTGCCGCAATACCGCCGCGTGGTGGAGCGTGCCCGGGCAACGGAGGCCATTGCCGAACTTAAAACTTTATATGACGCCAGCGAGCGCCTGGCGGTTGATTTCGGCTTTGACGATTATAATTCTTTGTATGATTCCGGGCAGACCAACATTGGTATAGGCCGCCTGGATATGTTCCAGGACAGCGGGGCCGGCACCCAAAATGATGCGGTATTTCAAACCTCTAATTTTACGTATTCTTTGCCGAACGGCTCCGTTATTGCCGCCAAAAGACGTGGCGGGCGTTATGCGGAAGGGTGCATTGTATTCCGCCGGGAAGACCAAAAATTATTTTGTGTGGTAAACCCTTCCGACTACTGCAATACCATAGATATTGAATATGACAACACCGTCGGCGGATGCTAACTGGGGGATATGTATGAAAAAAAATGGTTTTACCTTAATGGAATTATTGGTGGCTGTTATTATTATGACGATGTTGATTACCATGGCAATACCGTTGTATGAAAAAACGGTAGAAAAATCCCGCGCCACGGAAGCGCGGGCGCTCCTGAAAAAAATAACAGATTCCAAGCAGCGGCTTTTGCTTTCTATGGAACTGGACTCTTGGGATACCGTACCTACGGCCTTTTCCGCCAATAGTTTGGATGTCAGCACCCCCGGCACGGCCAGCGGCACCGGGGCGGCGGCCACGCTGACTACCAAATATTTTACCTATAAATTCTTCCCGACAGGGGCCCATAATAAGGTTTGCGCCTCACGCAAAAGCGGAGATACGGCCGGCGTGGCTTTTTGGTATGAGCCGGGGCCCGGCGGCGGAACTTTCACTTGTACGGGTGAGGCTGAAAAATGTGCTATATACGGTATGGTGGCATCCAATACCAATGCGTGTAATTAAGATTTGAACCTAAAAGCCCCGCGCAAGCGGGGCTTTTTAATGGGGTAAATATGCGGGACTACACTTTGGCTCCGGCGGGAACATCTGCCGTAATCCATTTATTGGCTCCCAAAACGGCGCCGTCGCCAATGTTTACATTGCCTAAAACGGTGGTTTCGGCATAGATAATCACCCGGTTGCCAATATTTGGGTGGCGTTTAATACCTTTTACGGGGTGGCCGTTTTCATCCAACGGGAAGCTCTTGGCCCCCAAGGTGACCCCTTGGTAAAGTTTTACATGGGCGCCGATAACGCACGTTTCCCCAATTACAACCCCGGTGCCGTGGTCAATAAAAAAGGCCGGGCCGATTTGCGCCCCGGGGTGAATATCAATGCCGGTTAAACTGTGGGCGTATTCCGTAATAATACGCGGGATAAGCTGCACGCCTTGGGTGTGCAGGGCGTGGGCCAGGCGGTAATAAGCCACCGCCAAAACGCCCGGGTAGCAAAGCAGGGGTTCTATTTCATTAATGGCGGCAGGGTCGCCTTCAAAAGCGGCTTGCACGTCCGAAATAATCAACCGTTGGATTTGGGGCAGTTGTGCAAAAAAACGCTGGGTAATGCACTTGGCCTGCGCTTTGCAGAGGGTGCAATCCCCGTGGGTTTCGCACATAAAGCACATGGCATTTAGGATTTGCTTTTCTAGCTTTTGGGCACATTGGGCAAGCCGCCGCGCCGCCCCAAAGCGCCGCGCCAAGGGCGGATATTGGAATAAATAGTCTTTCAGTTCGGCAAATACCGCCACCACCGTTTTGGTGTCCGGCGTGAATTTGGCCTGTTGGTGGAAGCGCTTGTTAAAGGCCTCTTTTAATTCTTTGCTTAAAGCGTTAAAATCCGTTTTCATTTTACATTTTGAAGTCTTCGCCCAAATACAAGCGGCGGGCGTCTTTATCGTTAAGCAGGGTGTTTTGGTCCCCTTCTACCAAAATTTTACCGTCGTAAATTAAATACGCGCGTTCCGTAAGCGGCAGGGTTTCGCGCACGTTGTGGTCCGTAATTAAAACGCCGATGCCTTTGTCTTTGAGCTTAAAAATCATTTTGCGCAAATCCGCCACGGTGATGGGGTCAATCCCCACAAACGGTTCGTCTAATAAAATAATTTTGGGGTTGCTAATCATACAGCGGGCAATTTCCATGCGGCGCTTTTCTCCGCCGGAAAGCGTCCACGCTTTTTGCTTGGCCAGGCGGGTTAAGCCAAATTCTTCCAACAATTCTTCCACGCGGCGTTTTTGTACGGTTTTGTTGCTTTCAATGCGCTCCAATACGGCTAACAGGTTTTCTTCTATGGTCAGCCCCTTAAAAATGGTGGGCTCCTGCGCCAGATAGCCTAAACCGTGGCGCGCGCGCTTGAACATGGGCAGTTGGGTGACGTCGTCGTTATCAATAAATACTTTGCCGCTGGTGGGGCGGATAAAGCCCACCAACATATAAAAAGAGGTGGTTTTTCCGGCGCCGTTGGGGCCCAGCAAGCCCACAATTTCGCCGGATTTTACATGAATATTTACGCCTTTTACTACCATGCGG
>CAKUDJ010000009.1 GCA_934644855.1 uncultured Elusimicrobiales bacterium | reverse complement strand
CTATCTGGTTTCCGACACGGATAACCTGTTTTTGGCCTTTGAGGACTACCGCCGGGCCGCTGCGGCCGCCGTGGATGTGAATTTGCACTTGGGGCAGTTTTCCTATGCGGACGCCATGACCTTTTTAACCCAGGCCAACGGCTTTGAAAAAGAAGAAGCGGAAACCATCATTAAATCCGCCGCGGCCGACCCCGGGGAAGCCCTTTCCTATGTGGCCGGGTACGAAACGCTGCAAACCTTGCGCCAAAAATACCAAAAGAAACTGGGCGCACGCTTTACGGCGGCGGATTTCAATGCGCGGGTGCTGGGCCTGGGGGATATTCCGCCCGCCCAACTTTCCAAAGCGTTGAAAGATTCTTATAAAAATAAAAAATAAACGCCTTTTGGGCACACAAAAATCCGGGCCTGCAAAAAGCAGACCCGGATTTATTTTATGGGTTTTAATCTTCAGTTTTCCTGCGGGGGAAGGGGTAAACTTTTCAAAAACGCCAGGGCATCTTCTTTGGTGACTACTTTTCCCTCCACTTGCGCTTCCGCCACTTTTTCCAGCAATTCCCCCACTTGCGGGCCCGGTTTTATGTTCAGCGCGTGCATCACTTCCCGCCCGTTGATTAACTGGGTAGGCTTTATTTTTTTGGGTTGTTCAAAATACTTTTTAAGCAGTAAGGAAAGCACCTGCAAATGCCGCAGGGTTTTGCCGATGTTGGCCGTTTTTTTGGCGCGGTCCAAACTCATCATCCGCTCCCCGCTGCGGGGCAAAATGTGCCTAAGCTGGGCATCCGTCACATAACTGGTGTAATCACTCCAACACAATAATAAAAGCGGCAGGGCGGCATCCCCCAAATCACGGAAAAAGTGATACGCGCCGCGGTCCGTAATTACATCATTACTGGCCAAATTGCTCGGGCGCAAATGCTCCGCAATCATGGCGCAAACCAGGCGCATATCCGCCCGGCTGTAATGCAATTTTTCCAACTCTTTTTTGGCCATACGCGCGCCGCGTTCTTCGTGATAAAAAAACCGCAGGCGGTCCCCCACCACTTTGGCGGTGGACGGCTTGGCTAAATCGTGCAACAGGGCGGTCATCTTAAAAAGGGCTTTGTCTTGCGCCAACGGAGCCAGTTTTTTGGCATATTTAGGGAACGCCTTGGGCAAATTATCCAATAAAAATTCCATACGCCGCAGCGTGTTTAAGGTGTGGGTCAGCACGCCGCCCTTACCGTAGTAAACTTCCGCACAGGCGCGTTGGGGCTCTAGCGCCGGGAACACCGCCGTCAAAAGCCCGCATTTATCCATCAGTACGGCATTTTCGTACGCTTGGGAGGTGTTAAATAAGCGGACCAGTTCTTCCTGTATGCGTTCCCCGGCGCTCTGCCAAATTAAAGATGCATCTTTTTTAATTTGCCGTAAAACGCTCCCGTCTATGGTAAATTTTAACTCCGCCGCACAGCGAAACGCCCGCAACATACGCAAAGGGTCCTGCGCCAGCACGCGCGGGGAATTTAAGCGGATTACCCGCTCCCGCACCGCCTGCATACCGTTGGAATAATCTACCATTTGCGCGCGGCGCAACCCCTTTAATAAAACGCGGGTTTTGCCGTCTTGCTTTTTAAGAGAAATTTGCACGGGAGCCGTGACGGGATAGGCCAGGGAATTAAAAGTAAAATCCCGGCGCAACAAGTCTTCTTTGAGGGTGTTGCCTTGCCAGGCAGACAGGTCAATCTGCAACCCTTCCCGGCGCGTGACCAGGCGCCACACGCCGAATTGGGGGTCCATTTCAAACACGGCCGCACGTAATTTTTTAGCCAACGCAAGGGCCGTTTTTTTAACATCTTCTTTCGGTAAAGTAAGGTCTATATCGCCGGACCAACGTTTTAATAAACTGCTACGCACAATGCCCCCCACGTAGTGTGCGTTGGGGGCAGTATGCTTAATAACCGCGGCGATAGAATCCGTCATTTACATTCCTTCTTCCGCCCGGACTTGGCGTTGGGCCAACTTGGCAATAGCATCTTTGCGTAGTTCCCGCTTCAACACCTTGCGCAAAGCATTTTTGGGCAGAGATTCCACAAATTCAAAATCACGCGGGCGTTTGTAGTTATCCAAATGCGTTTTTAAGAATTTGCGGAATTCGTCATCCGTAATTTGCGCACCTTCTTTTTTAACCGCATAGCATTTTACAAACTCGCCTCCGCGGCCGTCCGGCACGCCGATAATGGCACATTCTTCTATGGCCGGGTGTTCGCAAATGACGGCTTCCACTTGGGCAGAAAATACTTTCAGCCCTTTAATAATAATCATATCTTTCTTGCGGTCTTTAATAAAAATAAAGCCGTCGTCGTCAATCACCCCGATATCACCGGTTTTGAACCAACCGTCTTCGGTAAAGGCATCCCGGGTGGCTTTTTCGTTGCCCAGATAGCCCTTAAACACGTTGGGGCCTTTAATGCACAGCTCCCCTTCTTTATTGCGGGGCATTTCTTTGCCGTCTTCGTCTAGCACAATCACGCTTACGGCCGGGATGGCCGGGCCTACGGATTTAATTTTTTGGAGTTCTTCCGTATTTACGCTAACAACCGGGCTGGTTTCGGTCAAGCCGTAGCCTTCCAAGATGGGCACGCCGATTTTCTTTTCAAAACGGTCTTTAATATCCTGCGTAAGCGGAGCCGCGCCGGATACCGCAAAACGCACGTTTTTGAACGGCCAGAAGCGCAAATAAAGCTGTTTGAGCCCTTTGGCCTCTTTGGATAGCACCGCATAAATTTGCGGCACGGCCAAAATGACGGTCACCTTTTCGGCCCCCATGGCCCCCAACCAATGGCTGGCCGGCATAATGTTGGCCACAATAACCACTTTTAAGTTTAAGTACATGGGGATAATCACGCACGCCGTCCACGCAAAAGAGTGGAACATAGGCAGCAGACACAAGAAGACGTCGTCGTCCGTAATCTTAAAAATTTGCGCGCAAGAAATAACATTACTGGCCAAGTTGCCGTGCGTGAGCATGGCGCCTTTGGGCAGCCCCGTGGTGCCGGACGTATACAAAATAAAGGCCAAATCTTCTAGCCCTGCCGCCGGATTGGCGGTTTCTTCGTGAAAGGTGGATTTTTCCACCTGTTCCCAGAATTTTTCCACAATGGGGCATTCTTTGGCGGACAGGGGGATTTCGTCCGTCGTAAAAATAGTTTTTAATTCCGGCAGTTCCGGCAAAATTTTAACATAATGGCGGATAAACTCCGCTTGCGTGACAACGGCTTTTGCGCCGGAGTCTTTCAAAATATAAATCAGTTCTTCGGGCTTGGTCACCATAAAGTTCATGGGGATGCATACCGCGCCCAATTTATATAAACCGAAATTGGTGGCTACTACATTAATGGAATTGCGGTGAGCCACGGCCACGCGGTCGCCTTTTCTAATGCCGTGTTCAAACAACATATCGGCAATACGGTCCACCTGCATAAGAAGCTCCCGGTACGTAATGGAACGCTTGGTTCCGGCTTCTACTAAAGCTACTTTCTCCGGGTAGCGGAAGGCACTGTCAGCTAAAGCTGTATATAAGTCTTTACGTCTAATCATGGCTTTATCCTCTTTTTAGGTACAAAAGACCTCTTTTCTTTATTGTAGTAAAAATCAACCCTGGCGCGGGTCCAAAATATCTCTAAACGCGTCGCCCAACAGGTTCCAACCCAATACAAACAA
This sequence comes from uncultured Elusimicrobiales bacterium, assembly GCA_934644855.1. Taxonomy (GTDB): domain Bacteria; phylum Elusimicrobiota; class Elusimicrobia; order Elusimicrobiales; family Elusimicrobiaceae; genus Avelusimicrobium. The sequence goes on along the minus strand of CAKUDJ010000009.1, from coordinate 7,348 downwards.
AAAAATCGCTCCGCCGGGGATAAACACCGTGTGCCAATACGCAAGCGTATTGCCGGACGTCCCCAACACCCAGTTGCGCGCCATGGCGATTAACTGCCCCCAATCGGCCGTGCCCGGCTGGGCCCCCAACCCCAAAAAGGAAAGCGAGGCCGCCGTCAGCACAATATACCCGATATCCAAACTGGCTACCACCACGGAGGGATAAATGGAATTGGGCAGAATATGGCGCAGCATAATCCGCGGGCCGCGCGCGCCTAAAGCCCGGGCCGCCGTCACATAATCGCGCTGTTTGACGGATAAAATATCCCCGCGCACCAACCGCGCGTAAGACGGCCACGCCACGGCAGTCAGGGCAATCATCATATTGCGTATATCCGGCCCTAACATGGCGGCAATGACCATGGCCAGCACCAAAGACGGCACCGCAAACACCACGTCCGTCAGGCGCATAAGCACTTCGTCCAACGCACCGCCGAAATACGCCGCCGCGCCGCCCACCAACATACCGATTAAAAACGCAAAAAAGGTGACGCTAATGCCAATCTTAAACGCCAACCGGGCCCCCCACACCACTCCGTAAAATAAATCGTACTGCTGTTCCGTCGTGCCGAACCAATGTTGGGCGGACGGCGTTTGCGGCGCAATATCATAACTGCTCTGCGGCATTTGATACGGGTTATTGGGGTTGGGTGCCGGGGCCAACACCGGGGCAAACAAGGCCACCAACCCAAAAAAGCACACCAACACCAACCCGAACAGGGAAGTTCTATTTTTTATAAAACGCTTAAAAATACGGTTTTCTAACATTTGTTAATCCAACCGGATACGCGGGTCCACCGCCGTATATAAAATATCCGAAAGTAAATTACCTAACACAAACAACACCGCCACCATCAGGGAAAACCCCATAATGCCCGCAATATCCAACTGCTGCGCGGCAATAACGCCAAAGCGGCCGATACCGGGGTATTCAAAAATCGTTTCCACAATAACCGTTCCCCCCAACAAGCGGATAAACTGAATACTGGCTAATGTAATCACCGGGATAATGGCATTTTTGCCCGCGTGTTTATAAGTGACGGCGCGCTCCGTAAGCCCTTTGGCGCGGGCGGTGCGCACATAATCTTTGCCCAATTCTTCCAACATACTGGAGCGCATCACGCGCACCATCAGCGCAAAAGAGCCAATGCACAACGTGACCGCCGGCAACACTAAATGGGATAACACATCCCCAAACACCCGCAAATTGCCGTTGAGCAGGGAATCCACCAACAAAAACCCGGTATAAGTATGGAAATCCCCGCTATGAACCACCACATCCGTATAAACGGAATATCCGCCGGGGGCAAACCAGCCGAGCTTGCCGTAAAAGAGCATGAGTAATAACAAGCCCAACACAAAAATCGGTAATGAAAACCCCCCTACGGAAAACAACCGCGCGGCCACGTCCTGCCACTTATCCTTTTTAACGGCGGACACGCACCCGAACCACACGCCGAAAAAGACCACCAAAATAATCGTCACTACCGCCAGTTGCACCGTAGCGGGCAAATAGGCTTTAATGGCTTGGGATACCGGCATATTGGCACTTTGGCTGTATCCCAGGTCCCCTTTTAAGGCGTTGCCCAACCAACGGCCGTATTGCTTAAACACATTGTCCCGCAACCCGTATTTTTGGATGACTTCTTCCAAAGAGCCCATTTGCCGGGGGTCTTTGATATATAACGAGGCGCGCATTTCCGGGCTGAGCCGCTGTGTCAAAAAGAAAAGCAGAAACGTCACCCCTAAAATAACCAGGGGCAACAATAACAAGCGGCGTAAAATGTAATTAAACATACGGGATAATATCCTTACTAAAAATTATTTACGGTAATTCAGCACCGTATCCAACACGGTTTTGAATGCGGTGAAAAACGGTTTTAGCTCCAAATATTCGTTTGTGGTGTGGCAGTTTTGCACACCCACCCCCAAATTAGGTAACGTAAACCCATAGCCGGAAAGCACATTGGCATCACAACCGCCGCCGGAACCCACCATACGCAAGTTGACGCCTTGGCGTTTAGCAGCCGCTTTGAGCAATTTTACAATACGCGCCTGTTTAGAAACCTGCACCGCCCCATAACGCGAAGTGGCCTTAAATGTAATATGCGGGCGGATGGTTTTGCCGTCCACGGTTTTTACAAATTGCGCGGCCGCCGCGTTCAAACAATCCTCAATATGGGCCAGTTCTTTTTCCAACTTTTTAGGGCATAAACTGCGGGCTTCCCCTTTCAAATAGATTTCGTCCGTCACCACATTGGTGGCCGCTTCTCCGGCGCGGATAATGGCAAAGTTGGCTACGGTATCTTTATTCACGCGGCCTAATTTCATTTTGGCTAATGCTTTGGCGGCTACTTCTACGGCGGAAATGCCTTTTTCCGGGCAAACCCCCGCATGGGCGGCCACACCTTTAATCCACACTTCAATATCGCTTACGCTGGGGCCTTGAACCAGTAATTCGTCATGGTCTTCGTTATCCAAAACAACGCCTTCGCGGCTTTTTAAGCGGGTATAATCCAAATTTTTAGAACCGTACATTCCGCGTTCTTCCGTCAGCGTAAACAACACTTCCACGGGCGGATAAGGTTTTTCCTGCTCTTTTAAGGCGGCCAGTAATTCCAAAATAATGGCTACGCCGGCTTTGTCGTCCGCACCTAAAACGGTGGTACCGTCACTGGTGATGCGGTCTTTTTGCACCATGGGCTTAACGCCTTTGCCCGGCGGGACGGTATCCAAATGCGCCACTAACAAAATGGGTTCACTCGGGGCCGTCCCCGGGAAAAACGCCATCACATTGCCTTGGGCGTTGGTTTCATATTTTTCCCCGGCGTTATCCACATACACGCGGGCGCCCAATTCCTGCAATTTGCGCACCGTTAATTCCTGCATGGAGCGTTCAAAAAAAGATTCGCTGTCCGTACGGACCAGTTCCAAAAAAGTATTTAATAAGCGTTGTTCATTCATTTTTATTTCTCTCTAAACGGAAAATGCGCTTTTATGTTCCTTAAACGGCAGCTTGGCGCACGCGCACCAATGCCCCGGGCAAGCCTCGGCCAATGTTTGCGTACAGCGGCATTGTGCCCCTGCATATTTGCACCGCGCGGCAAACGGGCAGGGGTGGTTTTCCATCCCTTTCCGCACGGCCAGCGATACCGGCTCCCGCTTTTTTTGGTGGGCGGGATTGGGCACCGGCACGGCGGAAAGCAAGGCTTCCGTATACGGGTGCTGCGGGTTGGAAAACAGCTCCTCGCTGGGGGCATATTCCAAAATTTGGCCTTTATACATAACGGCAATTTCGTCACATAAAAAGCGGGCAACGGCAAAATCGTGCGATACAAACAACATAGATAAATGCCGTTTTTCTTTAATTTCTTTTAATAAATTCAAAATTTGCGCTTGAACCGACACATCCAACGCGCTGACGGGTTCGTCGGCAATTAAAATTTTGGGGTCCAACGCCAACGCCCGCGCAATAGCAATACGCTGGCGTTGACCGCCGGAAAACTCATGCGGATAGCGGTTCAAATGCTCCGGCGAAAGCCCCACGGAGCGGATTAAATCTTCCAGTACCTTCCGGCGTTCTTCGCGCGGCTTGTGCAAACCGTGTATATCTAACGGCTCGCTGATTAACTGCCGCACGCTCATGCGCGGGTCCAAACTGGAGTACGGGTCCTGGAACACCACCTGCACAAAACGGCGCAGTTTTTTGAACCCGGCTTTAGATAAACTGCTTACATCCTTGCCGTCCACAATCACGCGGCCGGAGGTGGCTTTTTCCAACCCCAGTACAATTTTGGCAAGCGTGGTTTTTCCGCAGCCCGATTCCCCCACCAAACCCAACACTTTATTTTCTTTCAGGGTAAGGGTAATACCGCGCAAAACGGGGGTAGCGTCCTGCTTACCGAAGGACAAAAACTGCTTGCGCGTATACGTTTTATACAGTTGGGTAATTTCTACCGGGTTCATAGGGGTTCCTTTACGTTCCAACAGGCCACGGCGCGCGGGCCGAACTCTTTAAGCGGGGGGCGGGATTCAAAACATTTTTTAACCGCTTTGGGGCAACGCGGGGCAAACGGGCAGCCGGCCGCCTCACGCCCGGGCACCGGCGGATAACCCGGAATAGCGGGCAACACGTCCGCCTTTTTATGCACGGACACCAGAGAATTTAACAACCCCTGCGTATACGGGTGAAGCGGGCGCGCGAATAAATCTTCCACCGGGGCGCGCTCCATACAAAGCCCGCCGTAAAGCACCAATACGTCGTCGGCCACATCCGCCACCAATGCTAAATTATGGGTAATAAACACGGCGGAAAGCCCCGTTTGGGTTTGCAATTTTTTAATCAGGTGTAAAATTTGGGCCTGGATAGTCACATCCAACGCGGTGGTAGGTTCGTCTGCAATCAACACATCGGGCTGCAACGCAAGCGCCATGGCAATCATTACGCGCTGGCACATTCCGCCGGAAAATTGGAACGGATACGCATAATAGCGTTTGGCCGCATCCGCAATGCCCACTTTTTTTAAGAGGCGCACCGCCGCGGCGTGCGCGCGGAGCTTGGACATTTTGGTATGGGCTAAAATAGTTTCGGTTAATTGGTGCCCCACGGTAAAAACAGGGTTTAGGCTGGTCATGGGGTCTTGGAAAATCATAGAAATACGGCTTCCGCGCAGTTTGCGCAATTCAGCCGGGGATAAACGGAGAATATCTTTCCCCCGAAAGCCAATCCGTCCTTGGGTAATGTTGGCCGTAGGCGGCAACAGGCGCAGTAAGGATAGCGCGTGCACCGTTTTACCGCTGCCCGATTCCCCCACTACCGCCAATACCTTTCCTTTGGGTAGCGTATAGGACAACCCTTTCAATACTTCAATGGGGCCGTCTTCGGTAGTAAAAGAAACGTGCAAATCCTGCACGTCCAAAACGGGCGTGGTATCACTCATATTATTATTATAGCAATTTCATTGCCCCGCTATACTAAATAAAAAAGCCCCGCCGCGCCGGGCAGCGGGCAGGGCACCTGAAAAGCTCCGCGGCTATAAAGCGGCGGGTTCCGGGCAGGCTTGCCGCCGCCCGTCCGTGCAACAATACTCGCTGGGTGTATCCGTACCGCAAAAATCGGCGCAGAGTTCTTCCCCGGCGGAATTTATGCCGCGGCAGGTTAAATCCTTCGCCTGATAGTATTGTTTCAGTTCATAGTCATACTGCAAAGTGCCGGTAGACGTATAGCGGCGGGCCGTCACGTTCCCTTGGGTAAATGCCGTTTCCGGCTCCAGTACAATGGCAAAACCGTTGCAGTTGGCCCCGGTGACAACATCCCCTTTGGTATAATACACGCTGCCTTGCGCCCCTTGAGGCACTACGGAAAGCCCGCGGTAATCCTGCGTATAGCGGTTAAATTCCATAAATTTATGCCGCTGGGTATCGGCCAAAGTGCCCAGCAGGTTTTGCGCTTCCGCCATGCGGGAACGCTCCACCGCCTTAAAATATTGCGGCAGCGCCATAGCCGCCAAAATGCCGATAATAAGCACTACTACCAATAATTCAATCAAAGTAAAACCTTTTTTCATAATCCCTCCTCCAACTTTTTCAGTTTACAAAATCCGTTTTTGAACCGTCAACACGCAAAGAACGTATATTTGCTAAACTATTATATATGAAAAAATGGCCCTTTCTATTAATAGGTTTGACTTTTTGTTTAGCCGGGTGTACCCGCCGGGTTGAGGTGACCCTGCCGGATGGTTTTACCGTTCACGCGCGCGTGGCCGATACGCCCAAAAAATTAGAAAAGGGCCTGATGTTTGTTAAAAAATTAGCCCCGGCAGACGGTATGCTGTTTTTTATGGGCCAGGACGAAATGCAATCGTTCTGGATGAAAAACACGCTGATAGATTTGGATATTATTTTTATTGCGCCGGACAAAACCGTCCGCCAAGTGCATGAGCAGGTGCCCCATTCCTACACTTACACGCCGGAAAGTGACGTTGCCGTTGTGTACGGGCAGGGCCAATATGTGTTGGAACTGCCGTCGGGAGCTAGTGCCAGGCACGGCATAAAAACGGGCACTAAATTACATTTTTCCACGGATACCAAATGAAAAAACTGATTTTGTGGGCCTCCTTATTATTCGTTGCGTTCCCCGCGTTTTGCACCGCGGCGGACGATTACTCCGTTTTGGAAAAACGCGCGCAGGATTACCTAACCGCGCTTATTAACATTGACACTTCCGAGCCGGAGCCGAACGAAACCGAGGCCGCGCGGTTTATTTACAAACAACTCAATAAATACGGCATTGATTGGGATATTTTAATCCCGCGGCCGGGGCGCGCCAACATTTTGGCCCGCTTAAAAGGCAGCGACTCCACCCAAAAGCCGCTTTTGTTAATTTCCCATTTAGATACCGCCTCCGCCGCCGAAAACTGGACTTATCCGCCCTATAAAGCCACGTTGGAAGACGGCAACATTTACGGCCTGGGCTCCACGGACGCCAAAAATTACACCGCGGTTTATTTAGCCTTGTTTACCTGGATAAAAGAGCATAAAATCCCCTTAAAAAGAGATGTCATTTTCCTGGCTACGTCCGGCGAAGAAGTAGGCAGTACCACCGGGCTCAAATGGTTGGCGGACGAGCATTGGGGCGAAATCAACCCCGCCTTTGCCTTAAACGAGGGCGGCGGAATTATCCGCGATAAAGACGGCATTTCCATTGTGTTTGCGGAAGCCTCTACCAAAATGTATATGGATATAAAAATAACGGCTTACGGCACGGCGGGCCATTCTTCCATGCCGGCGGACGACAACGCGGTGTACCGCCTGTCCCAAGCGCTGTCTAAAATTTCCCAATACAACGCTCCGGCACGGATGACCCCCACCACGTACAAATTTTTCAAAACCATTGCCCCCCTGCAAGACGAAGACGCCCAAACCACCATGCACTTTTTACTGGGTGCGGACGAAAAAAACCGCGCCATGGCGGCGGAAATTGTGGCGTTAGACCCGTTTTTCCGCACGCAATTAAAAAACACCATTACCCCCACCGTGCTGACGGGCGGCAAGGATAGCGGCGCTACTGCGGGCGAAGCCTCCGCCCTGTTAAATGCGCGCCTGCTGCCGGGTACGGACCCAGACACTTTTTTGGAAGAATTAAAAAAACTGTTTGAAGGAGATGACGAGATTAGTTTAGAAGTAGTAGAACAGCCGGAAATGCCGTTCCCCGCCCCGATGGACGGGTCCGACCCGCTGTTTGCCGCTATTGAAAAAACGGGCAACCGCTTGGTGCCCAACTCCATTACCTTGCCGGGCATGAGCCCCG
>CAKUDJ010000008.1 GCA_934644855.1 uncultured Elusimicrobiales bacterium | reverse complement strand
TGAAAAATGTGTCCGGCGTTTTCAAAAACACCGCGTTCAAAGTATTTGCGGACGTACTTGCCCACGGCGGCGAAGTGCGCTCCCTGGTGGCTGCCGGCGGAGCCTCGCTCTCCCGCGGGCATATTGATAAGCTGACCGAACTGGCCAAAAAGAACGGGGCCAAAGGTCTGGTGTGGCTCAAAGTAAAAGACGGCAAGCTGGAAAGCCCGACCGCCAAATTCTTTACCGCGCAGGAATTGGAGTCCTTAAAAGAAGCCAGCGGCGCCGGCGAGGGTGATTTAATCTTGCTCGGCAGTGATAAGCACAACACCGTCTGCCCGTTTATGGGTGCTTTACGCAAAGAATTGGTAAAAAATTTAACGCCCAAATGCAAATGGGCTTTCGTGTGGATTACGGACTTCCCGCTTTTGGAATACTTGCCGGAAGAAGGCCGCTGGGATGCCGCCCACAACCCCTTTACCGCCGCCCACGAGGACGATTTGGACAAGCTGGAAACCGACCCCGGTTCCGTGCGCTCCTATCAGTTTGACTTGGTGCTGAACGGCAACGAATTAGCCTCCGGCTCCGTGCGCAACTGCCGCCGTGACGTGCAGGAACGCATTTTGGCTTTGATGAAATACTCCAAAGAAGAATCCGCCCGCCGTTTCGGTATGCTCTTAAACGCGTTGGAAGCGGGGGCGCCTCCACACGGCGGCATTGGCCTCGGGTTGGACCGCATTACCGCCTTGTTGGCCGGGGAAGATTCCATCCGTGAGGTTATCGCGTTCCCCAAAACGGCTCAAGCGGTTTGCCCGCTGACCGATTCCCCCAACGTGGTGGATGAAGCACAGCTAAAAGAATTGGCGTTGTCTATCGTCAAATAGTTTACACCCCGGGGCCTTGTAAAAAACACCCCGGGGTTTTTATTTACGCGCGCGTTGGCAAACACGCCGCAATTTTTGCATAATGAAAGTATGATAAAATTAACTGTTTTTTTCCCTGTTTTTCTTTTATTTTTAATGGCCTGCGGCGGGAAAGCGCCCGCGGATGAAAAAGCCGTTTCCGTGCGCCCTACCCGGCAGGCCAATGTGGCCCACTATATGGAAAAGGCCAAACAAAACAACCTGCGCGCCCAAGAGCGCCGCAAACCTTTGGATATTAAAAACCCGGTGGATACCGCTACGCTGAATGTGGCGCTTGCGCCGGAAGAAATGCCCGATTTGCCCGCCCAAATGCAAGCGGTAAAGGCTAATTTGGAACGCCGCGTGCGCCAAGCCTATGGAGACGAAGCCGCCGCCCGGGCCGGAGCGCTGATTATGGCGTATCACCAGGCGGCTACGCAGGCGGCCAAAACGGCCGATTCTCCCGCCCAACTGGCGGAAAAACTCAAAGAGTTAGATGGCAGCTACCAACAAAAATTAAACGCTTTTTTACAAAAAGAAGCCATGAACGGGTGGTTCCCGCCTTCGCAAAAGCAATTAGCTGACGCCCGCGCGGAAATGGCCGCCAAAAATAAGGCCATGCAGGAAGAAATAAGAAATATGTACGGTTCTGCCTGTGCCGCCCAAGCGGCCCCGGTATTAAATAAAGCGTTAGAAGATTATTTAACCGCCCTTTCTGCTTCCAAAACCGTGGAAGAAATGGAAAAGCGGGTGGGGCAGGTGTCGGTAGAAGCGGATGTAGCCTTGCGCCAAGTGGTGGCCAAATACGGGGACCCGAAAGTGTCCATGAGCGAAGACGAATTGCAGGCCATGCGTGCGGAAATGATAGCGGCTTATCAAGAGGCCGAGACCCGGTTTGAATATTTATACGGCAAAGAAGCCGTTTTGGAACTCCGCCCGTTTTTTAACCAAATTTTGAAGAACGCCGCTGCCGTGGGTGCGGCTAACACGCGTTTAAGTTATAAAAAAGAAGAACTGGCCCGTTTGAATGCCATTTACCGTCAAAAATTAGCGGCTATGCAACATAACTTTAATGCGCGTTTGAAAAAGGCCCGCCGTCCGGCGCAGGCTTTTTAATGGGAGATGTTATGCGCGATACGAAAAAAGTATTTTCCTTTGGTTTACTGGTGGGTATTTTACTGGCTCTTGCGGTTGTGTTTTGGAACCGCTCCGGCTCCGTTCCGCAAGCGGGGGCCGCGCGGGAACCGGGCGCAATCGGGCCGGGGGCGGGCCGCGTCAGCGCCTTGGAAGAATTAAAAGAACAGGAATTTTTAGGGGAGTCCCGGGCCGCTCAAACGGCGCTTCCCGCCGCAATGCAACAACGCGCCCCGTTGGCGCCTGTTTCTCCCCGGGCGGCATTTCCTGCCGGGCCCAACAGCTTGAAAAACACCCCGCGGTATGTGCCGGGCCAATCTCCCGCCGCTTATTCCGCGCGTTCCGGCCGTGCGGGCGATGCCGTGCAAAAGGCGCATTTGGCGGGAGGGTCGGACTCGGCCTCCAGTGCCGGCAAGGGCGGGGCAAGCTACGCCCCGGAATCCCGTGCCCAACGCCCCGTATTTAACGGGGAAACAAACGCAACCGCGTATGATGCCGCCAATGAGGCTATTTTGTCTTATATGGGCAATAAAAAAGACCGCCGCAAACAAGAGGCCCTGCGCCGCCAAATGGCCGGTATTTCCAGCGCCATAGACCGCGCGGTGGCCCGGGCCATGGCGCCCAAATCCAAACGGGCAACCATGGTGGAAAAATACACCCGCGGCGGCGGGCCGGAAGCCGTTTCCCAACAGGGCGGGCCGTTTGGGTCTGTCTTATCTCAAATTGAATCGCAAAAATCCTCGGTAGTGAATGGTATGGCTAGCAACTTTGGGGCCTCTGCGGGGCGTAAAGCAGGCAATATTATGGATAACTTCCGCAAAGAAGCCGCCGCCACCGCAAACCGTAAGGATTTAACCCAACAGCAAAAAGGGGACGCTATCCGCAAAATCAACCGCAAATACCAACGCCAGTTAGGCCAGTTGGCGCATGATGAAACTTTTAATAAAATAGAAGCCGAACAACGCCGGGAAAATGAGGAATATTTAACCCTCTTGCGGGATAAATTTAACCCCGAAACGGAAGCGGCGGCCCGGACGGTACTGGATGACTTTACCGCTAAAAAAATGGCCCTTATGAAAGAAGGCCTGCCTGCGGCGGAGTACCAGGAAAAATACTTAAAGTTAAAACAAGAAAGTGACGATAAAGTGAAAGAGGCGGTTTTTCAACATAACCAAACGGACCCTAACGCCGGACGCACTTTGAATGAAATTAACACCCAAAACGCGCATAAACAATTAGAAAAGCAAAAGGAAGATGTAGAATCGGGCAAAGTGCGTGACGAGCGGGTGGTGGTATCGGAAGAAGTAAAGCAAAAATACAAAGACCAGTTTGCCGCCCAACGTCAAAAGGACCAAAAATCCGTGGCGGAGGCCTACGGTGCGGATGTTGCCCAACAGTTTGCCGCTATTGACGAAGAATACGAGCGCGAAGTGCTGGAAAACCTATCTAGTGACGAAGGCCGCTTGTCTGTTAACGAAAAGAACCAAGCTGCCGTTGAAAAACGCAATAAAGCGGTCCGGCAACTATTGGAAAAAGCCCAAAATAACCCGGAAACCAAAAAGAAACAGGCCGAGCAAATGGAACAGGCCGTTAAAAAACAAAATGAAACTTTCCTGAATAAGATTATGACTAGCGACGAAATGCGCCAGTTGCCGGCGGAAGCCAAAAAATCCTATGAAAAACAGGCCCGCGCTATTTTGGACGGTATGGCCAAAGAACTGGCGCAAGCCGCTGCAAGCGCCAAGGACCAAAAATCTTACGAGGAAGCCTCCAAGCAAATCCAGGAGCGCGCCCAACAGCAGTTGCAGCAAATTCAAGTGCCTATGCCCGAGGGAGCGGCACAATAACGCGGCGTGTTTTTACGCATATCAAAAAACCGGGCTTTTTATAGGCCCGGTTTTTTGTGGCAGGTTGGTAAAATATCCTGTGCATAAGAACTTGCTATATTTTACTTATAATGTTTTTTAAGGGTCTTTTGCACTTGCCCCTGGTTGTTTTTAATGCGTATGGCGCTAAAGTGTACGGCCCCGGCCACATTTTTGTATTTTTTCAGCTCCGTCATCTGCTTGTCTAATTCGGCCGGGTCTTTCCATTCGTCACCGTGTTTATAAGTCCCCAGACCGATATAGAGCTTTACCTGCGGGTTGCGTTCCATTTCTTTATTCCACCATTTGAGCAGTACGCCGTATGGGGCCACGCGGTGCCCAAAGTGCCAATACAGTTGGGGCACCACATAATCAATCCAATCTTGTTCAATCCATAGGCGGGAATCGGCATATAAGCCGTCGTCATAGGCGGAAAAGGCCCGTGTGGGGGAGCCTGTCGGGTCTTTGGATTGGTTGCGCCACACGCCAAACGGGCTAATCCCCAACGGCAGTTCCGGCTTGGTGGCTTTGAGGCGTTGGCGTAAATCATGCACAAACGTATTGACATTACTGCGCCGCCACGCGGCTAACGGCTGCCCGTTGCCGTACTTTTTATAAAGTTCCGCATCCGGCCACGGCACGGTTTTGCCGTTCTTTTTGACGGGGTAGGGGTAAAAATAATCGTCCAGGTGGATGCCGTCCACGTCGTATTTTTCGGCTACTTCGGCAATGACGTTTATGCTGTGGCGGCGCGCCGCGGCAATAGCCGGGTTATAGTATTTGCGCCCGCCGTAAGAAACTAGCCAATCCGGGTGCTTTTTAATGGGGTGGTTTTCCGACAGGGCGGCTTTGGAAACATTTTGCACGCGGAACGGATTAAACCAGGCGTGAAAGGCAAGCCCGCGTTTGTGGGCCTCTTTTATCATAAAGGCAAGCGGGTCATAGTGGGGGGACACCCCTTGCCGCCCGGTTAAATAATAGCTCCAGGGCTCCTGGAGGGAGGGCCAAAACGTGTCCGCCGCCGGGCGCACTTGCACAATAACGGTATTAAAATTTAACTGTTTGAGTAAATCCAGTAAATCGGTAAATTCTTTTTGTTGGGCCGCAGGCGGCAGGCCGGGTTTGGAGGGCCAATCCATATTTTCCACGCTGGCTATCCACACGCCACGCATTTCTTGCGGCAGAGGCAGGGCTTTGTAGCGGGCGTCCGGCTCGTCTAAAACAGACGGGTTTTTCAGGGCCGGGGGTTGCGGTTTGCGGGGCGTTTTGGGGGGAACCTCGGCGGGTTTTACCGCTTGTTGCCGGATGGCATCCGTCAGCGGAGCGGGGCCCGTTTGCCGGGCAGACGGCACCGCGCACGCGGCCGCCAGAAAAACAAACATCAAAAGGGGGAATAATTTACGCATACTGTTAGTTTATCAATTTGTGGGGAAAACAAACAAACGCCCCGGTAAAGGGGCGTTTATGAAGAATGGCGTTAATGGCGCAACGCAGGGGATAGGTTCCCTTGGGCTTTGCGCTTGCCCAACAGAATTTCCGCCGCCGTACGCAGGGTTTGCGGGGTGGGGCCATAAAGTGCCAGGGCCGTTTGGGCCTGCGGATAAAAAGCCAAATCATACGGACTTAAAAGGGATATAAATACCGCGCCCTGGTTTTCTTTCAGCAGGGTATTAATAATTTGCTGTTGGGCGGCGTCCGGCGTGCCGTATTTTTGGTACGAGCCGATAACCAATGTTTGCTGTTCTTTGGCGCACGCCCGGGCGGCGGAGAGTTCTTCCGGCTCCGGGGACATAGGCACAAACACGCTTTGGGTTTTTACGCGGGCTTCTTCCAGGGTTTGGGTAAACTCAGGCAACATATATTCCAAAGCCGGCTCCGTAAAAAATACCGTGCATACGCTTTGCGGGCGCTTGGCAAACGGTTTTCCTTTTACCAACGTGACCCCGAGGCGCGCCGCTTGCAGGGCGGATTTTTCAAAATCCGTTTGCTTTTTGGGTTTGGCTTGCGGCGCAAATAAACCTGTTTTTTGTTTAAGCTCCCACACCCGCCGCGCGCTTTGTTTCAGGCGTTGTGGGGTGAGCGTTTTGCCGTATTGGGCTTGTATGTAAGTAATCGTATCGTACGGTAAATCTTTGCCGATAAGCGGCATATCCGCCCCGGCTTGGTAGGCTTCCAATACGGCTTGCGGGGTGCCGTTGGCGCGTTTGGCGCCTTCCATATCCAAACTGTCGGTGGCTATTACCCCCTCAAAGCCTAGCTCCCCGCGTAAAAGGTCCGTTAAAATGCGGCGGGAAAAGGTGGCGGGGTGTTCTTTATCCAAGGCCGGATAAATAACGTGGGAGGACATAATGCCCCAAATGCCCGCATCTATGGCGGCGCGGAACGGCGCGATATGCTGTTCCATTAATTCTTTAAGCGGCAAATCCGTCACCGGGGAGCCGGTGTGGGAATCCACCGCCGTATCCCCATGGCCGGGGAAGTGTTTGGCAAATGCGGCCACCTGCCGGGCCTGCAAGCCTTTGACGGCCGCTTGCGCATTTTGCGCCACGCCTTGCGGCCACGCCCCAAAAGAGCGCGTGCCGATAATGGGGTTATTCGGGTTGGTGTTTACGTCCAAATCCGGCGCAAAATTGATTTGCCCGCCCAGGGCGCGTATTTCGTCCGCCGCCGCCCCGTAAACGGCCCGCACCGTTTTTTGGCTTTGCCCCGCGCCCAAAAGCATATTGGACGGCAGGCGCTTCATGCCTAAAAATAAGGGGGAAATGACGGAGCCGGATTCGTAATCAAACGCAATTAAAAGCGGGATTTGGTGGCGGGAGTCTTTTTCCCATTGGCGCAGTTGGCGGATGGTTTGCAAGGTTTGGGCGCGTTTGGTGGCCGGGTCTTCCTGCCCGGTCAGCCCGCCTTTAATCAGCACCGTGCCGATAAGGCCGCTTTTTACGGCTTGTTCATAAGGGGCCTGTTGGCCGGCATCTATGCGTACCACCAGGGTTTGGCCGATTAGTTCTTCCGGCGTTAAATCGTCTACTTGAAGGGGTCCGGCCGTCAGGGCTGGGGTCAAAAACAAGGCCATTAAAAAGCCGCGTATTTTCATAAAAATCCTCCTTATATGCGGTTATTGTAGCAAAAAATGCCGCCCGGCGCGTAAGAAAGAATAAGGGCTTGAATTGTAATGTAAAAGTAGTAAACTGTAAAAAAGGGGGAGTGAATGCACAAAACAAAACCAATGTTGACGGTAGTAGCCGCCGTTTTATGGGCCGGGCCGGGGTTCGCCCAGTTGCAGGATACTTGGCATTTTGGCGTAAAGCCGACGGAAAACATCACCACGCTGGAAGTAAACCCCACGCTGACGGTAATTGATAATAAAGAGGGGATTTCCACCAGCGGGGTGACGTTAAAAAGCTACCGGGTGATTGACGAAAATTTTAACTGGGGGGCGGAATTGCCGCTGCTGCGTTTTGAAACGCCGGGCCATTCCGTCAACGGGATAGGCGATATTAGTTTATCCGCCACCGGGGTACATAAACTGCATAGCGGTATAGACGTGGGGGCCAAGTTGGAAACCATGCTCCCCACCGCCACCAAAGAGGCCCTGGGCACCGGGAAATGGGTGATTAGTCCGTCCGCCTTTGCGGTTATTAATTTGCCCCACCAGTTTTACATACACGGGGAGTATAAACATTATGTAAGTGTGGCGGGGGACGGCGGGCGCAGTACGGTTAATTACGGCCGCCCGCGCCTGACGGTGGGGTATACCTCGCCGGCCCAATGGTATGTTTTAACCACGCTTTATTATTATGTGGATTTTGAAAACGACTTGCAGCATGAATTTGCACCGGAAGCGGAAATTGGCACTTTGGTAAACGAAGGCACCGCTTTTTACGCCAATGTGAGCACACACGCGGGCGGCAACTGGAAACAAAAGGATTGGGGGGTGAGCATTGGTTTCAAATTACTGTATTTATAAAATTTATTTCCTAATCCAAGGGAAAGGGGGAGGTACCCCATGGGAAAGTACCACACGTGAAACGGGAGGCTTGTTGTAGGAAGCCTCCCGTTTTGTTGTGTTGCTACCGCATAAGAACACTTAGTGTTGTTTACAAGAGTGTATGGCCATAAACAGTTGGTCAAAAGTAATGGCAATATCATACGCTTTTTGACGGATGAGCGGCCCGTCGGCGCTTTTTACCAGGGTATCGGTGATAGGTATAGGCAACGTAAGCGGTTTATCCAAAAATACGTAATTTACGGGGGATTCGTTATCCGTATCTTTGGTAAGCCGCAGGCCCGCAATCCATTTACGCATAATTTCTTCCGGGTGTTCGGTAAAAGCCTGTTTGGCAAAAGGCTCCAGTTGTTCTTTTAATTGGGCGGTGTTGGCAATGTCTTTGGGGGTTAGGGGAATAAGGCCCAATATTTTGGAAACAAATAAAATGCCTTTACCGGGGTAAAATACCGCAAAATACGGCAATATCCGCTGATTGTCGTTCTGCCGGAAAACATAATACGTTTCGTAGCGCTCTTGCTCGGTGGGGGTTTCAAGCGTGCGGATGGATATTTCTTTTTGGCTGTTCATGAATGGTTCCTCCCCAAAACGGGCCCGTTTATAAGAGAGTAAACACATTGTAAAGGTCCGTTTTCTTTATTATAGTACAAAAACAGGATTGATAAGCACACTTGGCAGTTGCTAAAATGGGTTAGTTAATTTGGTAAAATAAATAAAAAAGGAGTTTTGAATATGAATAAATCTTTTGTGGTTTTAACGGCGGGTATTTTATTAGGTGCGTGCGGTACTTCTACCGCGCCCGCGCCGGAGCCGGAAACGCAAGTAGTGGAATCTTTCACGCCGGGTACTTTGGTAAATCCTAAATCCGGGGTGCGGGTGGAAGAAGTAAGCGCCGCCCCGGAACAAACCGCCAAATATACCAAGTACGAAGGCACCCTCCCGGCGGCAGATGCGGCGGGCATAAAAACCACGCTCGTTTTGTTTGAAAACGGCCGCTTTGCGTTGGACGAAACGTATGAGGGACGTGATGCGTCTTTTACCCAGGTGGGCACTTATACGCGCCAAGGGGATGTGATTACGTTGCAGGCGGAACAGGACGCCCCGCGCTACTACCGCTTGGAAGGAGATACCGCCACCCTGCTGGACCAAGATAAAAAACCCGCACAAGGGGAGTTGGCGCCGTATTACATCTTAAAAAAAGTAAACGAATAGACGGCAATAACCGAAGCAGCTTTACATAAAACCACGGGCTTGAACCCGTGGTTTTTTGCAGAAGGGGCGCTCTTTCCCCCAAACGGTTTTGGCGGGGAAAAATATTCATATATTCATTGTGGTAAAAATGAAAAAAATATAAAATAAAACGAAGGTATGTAATTACCTTTATACCAACACGGAGGAGAAGTATATGAAAAAAATCGTATTGTTGATGATGGCTTGTGCCTTTATGGCCGCCTGCACGGGTACCCGCGGTACTATCGGCGGTAAAAAAGTTTGCACCAATGACTATTTGTTGGGCGTTTTGTCTATCAGCGAATTAGTCTCTCCCTGCGGCAAATAAACTATTCTGTTGCAAAAAAAGTGCCCTGGTGTTCTGCCGGGGTGCTTTTCTTGTAATTTATGCAAAAGGAATTTCCCATGAAAAAGTTTTTTTATCTAGGTTGTGCGTGCCTTTTGTTGGGTGCGTGCCAAGCCGACAAACCTATGCCGGATTTAAGTAATGCACAGGCGGCGGCCCAAATCCTGACCCAATATTTTTTGGCAAACCCGCAAGTTGAAAAGATTTTCCCTTATTTATCCCAATGCAAGTTGACGCTTGCCGAAGCAAACCGTTCCCAACAGAATCAAACGGTTTCCAATACGTATACTTGTTCTGTGGAGCCGGAAGGCAACCAGCGTTATATTGCCGTGATTTCGGCAGACCCGCATTTAATGAACGAAGTGGATGCTTACAAAAAACACGCGAAAGAATCGGTTTATATTGCTCTTTTGGACTATGATAAAAATGAGAAAAAACTAACCGGGTTCAAACTGTTATTTAACATATATACAAACCGGGTAGAAAAACAAACCGAGGTAAGCGTAAGGTAAATCCCGTTTTGCGTACCCCGGGGCGTTCTTATGCCCGGCTAATGAATTTTTGCTATACTGTG
Organism: uncultured Elusimicrobiales bacterium; assembly: GCA_934644855.1. GTDB lineage: Bacteria > Elusimicrobiota > Elusimicrobia > Elusimicrobiales > Elusimicrobiaceae > Avelusimicrobium. The sequence goes on along the minus strand of CAKUDJ010000008.1, from coordinate 2,085 downwards.
AATGATATGAAAATGAAAGCTTGGTTTGTTGATTGTATTTATCTTTGCAACGGCAATGTCCTACGCTGCGGAATCGGTATCGGCTGAGGGTACTGCCAAAGCCAAAATCATCCAAGCGGCTGTGTTGACGCATGAAACTGGTGCTTTGGGCTTTGGTGTGCTTGTTTCCAACACGGCGGGCGGTACGGTTTCTGTGCCTGCGGTGGCCAACCCAAACCCGAATGACGGCGGTATGACGAGGGCGGCCGGGGCTGTCAGTTCCGATAAGTTCACCTTATCCAACTTGGATACGGCGGTGACGTATGCGGTGTCCGTGCCTGCTACCGTGGAAATTGCGAGTGGCGGGGATAAAATGTCGGTAGCGTTGAAACTGAGCGCCACTTCTGTCACCGGGAAAGCCAACGAGACCTTGTATGTAGGCGGTGATTTAACCGTTGGCGCGAACCAGGCCGCAGGTTCTTACACGGGCAATTACTCTGTGACGGTGACCTACTAATTACTTATTAAAAGACATTTTAACCCACCCTCCACCGGGGGTGGGTTTTTACATCTAAAAGCGGCGCGGTTTTTACCGGGGCGGTGCTGCCGTTTTTGGATTTTGGAAAAAATTAAAAATAATTTTGAGTTTTCCCCGTCTAAAAGCTACAATATAAAAAAGGTAAGGAGTTTTTGTTTTATGTCCCAAAAAAAATTTACACTTCGCAGAGCCGAAGAAAAAGATTTAGATATATTGGTGGATTTTAATAACCGCATTGCGGTAGAGTCGGAAGGCCACCCCCTGGATTTAGCGGTACTGCGCAGCAGTATGAAGCATATTTTGGAAGATGAACGCAAAGGCGTTTATTGGTTGGCGTGCGACGGCGATAAAGTGGTGGGCCAGCTAATGTATGTGTTTGAGTGGAGCACATGGCAGGATAAAAACTATATGTGGCTTACCGATTTATATGTACTGCCGGAATACCGCAAACAGGGCGTTTTCAAATTACTGAACCAACACTTGATGGATTTTTACCAAAAAAGTCCGGATATTATCGGCGTGCGCTTTTATGTAGCCAAAACAAATACAGCCGTAGTGCCCTTGTACCGCCGGATTGGGTGGAAAGAATCCAAGTATAACTTGTGGGAAGTCTCCAAAGATGACGCCCGGTAAAAACATTTTAATTGTAGACGGGTTTGCCACCGGGAATCAATATGCCGCGGCCGCACGCGCGCGCGGGTTGGTTCCTTTCCATATTACTTCCGGGCTTGAAAAAACCTCCTCGCTCCCGGCGGATTTTATGGATAAGTATATTGCCGGGCAAATAGCCGGTAAATACGAAAAATGTTTTGTAATGCCGGAGTCTGTGGATGAGGCGGTCCAACTCTTAAAAAAATACAATTTTGCGGCCGTTATTCCGGGTACGGAATCGGGCGTAATTGCCGCCGAACAAATTGCACGCAAGTTAGGTCTGCCCGTCAACAGCCCCGCGCTCCTTTATGCCCGCCGGGACAAATACCTCATGCAAAAAGCATTGGAAGACGCCGGCCTGGCGCATATTGATTCCGTGCTTACGGCGGATGTGGAAACCGCCGTACAATGGTTCAAAACAAGCGGGCATTCCCGCATTATTATCAAGCCGCCGCGCAGCGCCGGAACCGACGGTGTAAAAAGTTGCGTGAGCGAGGCGGAAATACGGGCCTATTTTGAACATTGTTATTTGAACCGCTATGACGGTATCGGCGCTTTTAATGATGCCCTGCTTTTGCAGCCTTATGTGGAGGGGGATGAACTGGTAGTCAACTGTGTGTCCCGCCACGGCAAACACGTTTTAACGGATGTCATTTTATATAATAAAGTGCTCACGTCCGGCGGCGTGCCTATGTATGAAGCCAGCCGCCTGATTCATAAATTAGATGAGCGCATACAGCAAGCCGTCAGCTACACTTTTCAAGTATTGGACGCCCTGGGCATTAAGTACGGTTCTTCCCATAGTGAAGTAAAATTAACCGCCGCCGGCCCGGTACTAGTGGAAACCGGCGCGCGCGTAATGGGCAGCACTCCTCCCGTTTATTACGAAGCGTTGGGGTATAGCCTGATTGATTGGT
>CAKUDJ010000007.1 GCA_934644855.1 uncultured Elusimicrobiales bacterium | reverse complement strand
AAGCGACCGCACCCGCCCGGTATGCTACCCGTTTTTGTGCCGCCATTACATCATTACCAGCCACACCAAAATCAAACACACGCCAATTAACATCCAAAAAGCGTCCGGGTGGTCCGAAAGGGGCAAGGCCACGTTCATACCGTACGCACTCACCACCAGGGTCGGCACCATCATCCAGATAGTCACTACGTTCAGTTTTTTTATCAGCAAGTTCAGGTTGTTGCTCACAATAGAGGCGCGCGCGCCGAGCAACTGGGCCAAAATGTTGGAATAAATATCCGCCTGCGTTTTGCATTGCATATTTTCAACAATAATATCGTCCAACATTTCCTGGTCTTTTTCGTCAAAGCCGATGCGGGCCGAGAGGTTGCGGGTTTTTTCAAACACAAAACCGTTAGAGGTAATAGCTTCCGCGTAATACACCAAGCTTTTTTCCAAACTAAACAGGTTAAGCAGGTAAGTATTATCCATAGATTCCGTCATTTTATCTTCTATTTCTTCGGAAATCATGTGAATAATGCGCAAGTGTTCCACATAATGGGAAATGGAGTTATACACCAGTTTTAAGAAAACCTCTTTTATAGAGGACACCACCGCAAAACGCTTGCCCACAAACAGGGGGATGTCTTCCGCCAGGACCACCACCAGTTTATCTTCAAACAAAAACATCCCTACGGAAGCTACCTTAAATTCCAACTGGTCTTTGCCGGAATAATTTTTCGGGCGCTTGTAAATCATTACAATATGTTCCGGTTCAAACTCCAAGCGGGGTTGTTCGTCCGGGTCCAACGCGCTGGCCAGGGTGTGTTCGTCTATTTGGTAGGAGTCCACTAAAAAACGTTGTTCCTCTACCGTCGGGTTTGTATATACAAATACCTGTGCGGAGGATTCGTCTACTTCGGCCAGTCTGCGGTTTACAATGTTATATTTTTTTAGCATGATTTACGCCTCAGGCAAAACAACTTATTTATATGATAACACCTATTGCGGCGCCTTGTAAAGCAAATAATCCCGCGCGGGCGGTTTTTAGGGCAACCCAAATGGCCATTTCATAGCCGCTTGCTTTTTTTGTATAGTAATAAGTGGAGTCAAAAACACTACCTGATTATGATGACATTATTATTTCCTAAATCTAAAAAAGCCGGATTCAAAGAAATTTCTTCCGCCGCCGCTTATGTAAAACATATCCGTTGCGGCTTAAAATTGCCCAAAAAGGCGGTTTTATGTCCTATTTCTTCCCTAACCAAATACGTGGAAAACCACGCCCAATATAAAAAATATAATTGCGAAGCGGACATCTATGTATTAGAAAAACAAAATTTGTGCTATGTGACCAACTTCGGCTGCGGGGCCCCGGGTATGGCCATGGCGCTAGAAGTGCTGATTGCGCTGGGCGTGCAGGAATTTGTGTTTATCGGTTTAGCGGGTTCCTTGCAAGAAGAAGTAGAGCCGGCCGATATTGTGCTCTGCCAAGAAGCGTTGTGTGATGACGGCACGTCCCCTTGCTACACCGCCAAAGAAACGGCAAAACCAAATAAAACCCTGTTTAGCGCGCTGGCCAAACAGTTAAAGGCAGACGGACTAGACTTTCATATCGGGCGCAACTGGACGACGGACGCGATTTTCCGGGAAACGCCGCAGGAAGTACGCCACTACCAAAAGCAAGACACGCTGACCGTGGAAATGGAAACCGCCGCTTTTTACGCCATTTGTTCCAAACGCAAAGTAAAAGGCGCGGCCGTTTTTGTGGTGAGTGATGTACTGGCCCGCTTGCAATGGGAGCCGCACTTTGGCGAAAAACCCATTTTCCGCCATTTGGAAGATGTTTTTACCGCCGCACAAAAAGTATTAAAATAAAATCTTTTGGCAGAAGGCCCCGCCCCGGCGGGGCTTTTTTATGATACGCGCCCGCACCCGATTCGGCAAGCACCAAAAAACCGCCTGTCCGGCGGTTTTTAATATTTTAGAAAGCGTTAATAATGGGTTTTTTCCGGGTCTTCCGGCAAGGGGTTAATGGCACTTAACCGGCTCCAAAATTCGTCCACGCTTTGCAAACGCTCCCGGGGGTCCTCTTTCAGCGAATCTTCTATTAATGCGTCTACCGCCGGAGGAATGCCCGGGGCCAGGCGGGAAGCCGGATAAATCTTTTTATTGGCAATATCAAAGCCTTTTACCGTCCACGGCACTTGCCCCACCAACGCTTCATACAGGCAGAGCGCCAGGGAATACACGTCCGATTGTTTGCGCATAAAGCCTTTTTGCTGTTCCGGGGCCATATAGGCGGGCGTGCCGGCTACCGTGCGGGCGCCGGTGTCGTTATCCACCATTTTTTTAGCTACCCCAAAATCCATCACTTTGGCGCGGTCGTCGTCCAAAATCATAATGTTGCCGGGTTTTAGGTCACAATGCACAATGTCTTGGGAATGCGCATAATGCAGCCCGCGGCAGACGGATTCAAAAATCTTTTTCGCCTTGGAAAACGCAATCCGGCCGTCAATATCCAGGCGGGTTTCCAGCGTTTGCCCGTCCACATATTCAAACACCAAATACAAACTGCTTTCGGATTCTATCACCGTGTAAATTTCCACAATGCACGGGTGGCGCAGCAAAGCCACCATGCGCGCTTCCGACAAAAACTGCTCCCGCACATACGAGCTGCGCACCAGTTCCGGGCGGATACGCTTAATAGCCACTTTGCGTTTAAGCACTTTGTCGTAGGCTTCGTACACTTTCCCCATGCCGCCTTCCCCAATCTGGCGCACAAAATCATACTGCTCTTTAATATCGGATTCCCGGCGGGAATACGCATTTTTCGGGCGGCGGAAAACATCTTCATACCGCAAATACACAAACACCATTACCGCAAAAATAATGGCAATAAAATACCACGTCACCCAGTTGGGTGTTTGTTGGTTATGGTTGGCCGGCTCTTTAGCCGTGGTCGCTTTAACAAATGTTTTTTCGTCCAGTTCTTTTTTTATTTTAGCCGCTAATTTGGAATTGGGATTTAAGGCCAGGGCTTTTTCAATATCAATCCGGCAGCGCTCGTAATTGCCGCGCTGTAAATACGCCCCCGCGCGCAGGATATAGGCCCGCGGGTCCTGCGGGGCCACGGCTATGGCCTCTCCGGCGGAATAAATGACGTCATCCGTCTTGCCCAAACCGTCATAGGCAATGGCCAATAATAAGTAAAAGCGTTTATCCAAAAAGTTTTTGGCGGTTAAGGCGTTAATCCGGCGGATAACGGAAGCATACTGCTTGTTTTTTAATAAATCGTTTAAGGCGGCTACTTCGGCATTGCGCGCGTTTTTATCAAACACTTCCGGGCGGGCGGAAGAAGTGGTCTGTTCGGAAAAATTCCCCCCAACCACCAGCGGCGCGGCAGCATTCTTGCGCTGCGCCCAAGCGGGTTGCGTTAGCAATAAAACGGCCATAATAAAAAAAGTATATTTACGGAACATATCCATATTTTAGCACAAAGCAGCCGTATGCGCCATAAAAAATAGGCTTTTATGCGCCGGAATTCATATAATAGAAGATATGAACAATGCGCCTATCGGTATTTTTGACTCCGGCTTGGGGGGGCTTACTATCTTAAAAGCCCTGCGCCGGACCTTGCCGCATGAAAAACTCATTTATTTTGGCGATACGGCCAACGTGCCTTACGGTTCTAAATCCAAACAGACCGTCACGCAGTTTTCGTTGGATATTGCCCGCTTTTTGGAGCAAAAAGGGGTCAAACTGATTATTGTGGCCTGCAATACGGCCTCGGCCCTGGCCTTAAACACGCTCAAAAAACAAATCAGCGTGCCTGTATTGGGGGTCATTGAACCGGGCGCCGCCAAAGCTGCCGCCACCACCCGCAACGGGCGTATTGCCGTACTGGGCACGGAAGCCACCGTTAAAAGCGGGGCGTACCGCCAACAAGTTCTCCAAAAACGTCCCCAAACGCACGTTTTGCAAGTGCCCTGCCCGCTATTTGTGCCGTTGGTAGAAGAAGGCTGGGCCAAAAAGCCGTTGGCGGAAGCGGCCGCGCGGGAATACCTCAAACCCATTCTTAAAAACGGGGCGGATACCGTTATTTTGGGTTGCACCCATTACCCGGTGCTAAAGCCGGTCATTGCCCGCGTGTTGGGCGACCAGGTGCGCTTGGTGGACTCTGCCGACACCCTGGCCCAAGAGGTGAAACAATTTTTATTCTCCCGCCAACAGCAAGCCGGCGGCAAAGGCTCCCTGGCCGTATACGCCAGTGATGCTCCTGAGCGGTTCAAACGCTTGGCCAAACATATTTTAGGCACGCAACTTTCCACCGTGCGGCTGAAAAAACTAAACGCATGAAAATTTATTCAGACCACCGATTACTGGCCCTGGGCATAGTAGGCGGGACCGTTTCCCGCCAAGCCGGCAATATGCGCGAACGCCCCGCACAAGATGCTTTTTTTGAACAGTTGGACATCCCCTCCTCCCGCATTTTGCGCCTACACCAAGTGCATGGGGACCATATTTTGCCTATCCTTACGCCCGAACAGGCCGCCCAACAACAAACAATCACCCCGCTTCCCCACGCGGACGGTTGGATTTTGCGCCCGAAAGGCTTTGGGGCCGCCGTACTGACCGCCGATTGCGTACCTTTGTTTTTATGGGATAAAGAGGCCGATTTGGTGGCCCTGGTTCACGCCGGGTGGCGCGGGGTGGCGCAGCTATTACCGCAGCAAACCGCGCTGGAAATGCAGGCGTTGGGGGCCAAAGGGCCGTTGCAGGCGTTTTTGGGCCCGCACATTCAAAAATGCTGTTTTGAAGTGCAGGAAGACACCGCGCAACAGTTCCCGCAAACCTGTTGGGTGCGCCAAAACGGGAAATTATTTATAGATTTAACTTTAGAAATCCGCCGCCAACTGCAAGAAGCCGGCTTAACCGATGGAGCCATTTACGCGCCGGATTTTTGCACCTGCGGCAACACGGAGCAGTTTTTTTCCTGGCGCAGGGACCACCTCAAACAAAACTTACTGTCCTTTATTTACAAACCTTAAACGGAAAAACACCCCAAACTTTTGCCCGGGGTGTTTTTTATTATGGGGTCAAAATTGCCGCATTTAAGCGCGGGATTTTGCTTTTTTATTGGGAAATATGCCTGCTGAAAGCGCTGTTTACAAACCCCTGCAAACCGCCTTTCTGCAAGCGGAAGGAAAGCAGGTTGGATAATATCACGCCGAAAAAGATAACCGCATATACCACATCTTGCACGGTACCCCCTTCCTTGGGCAGTTGTTGGGCCGCCATAGCCGCCAGTACCGCGCTGACCAGCCCGTTGGGGCACATGGCCCACAAAACGGCCGTATCCCCGCGGGACATCGTTTTAGCGGTGCAAAAATCGGCCACCGGCAAACGCAACACAAATTTTACCAGTACCACCAACAGCCCCGCCGCTACCGGGCCCCACGCGCCCACGCGCATACAAATACCCATATATACAAAAAAGAGCGTTTTGAAAATAAATTCCACTTCATCAAAAAAGACGCGTTCTTCCGCATTTAAGGCAAAGCCTTTGATTTCAAATTTATGCAGCCACAGGCGGCTCAACACACGGATATTGCCCGCCACAATACCAAACACCAGGGTTGCAATCGCGCCGTCACCGCCCAACAGCTTGGTGGCTCCGTACACCAACAGCACAAACGCAAACGTAAGGGATACGGCATTTTCCATCCGGCGGACATGGTTTAAGACGCTCATCCAAAAAACCCCGGCCGCCAACGCAAACCCAATGCCGATAGCAAACGATTTGACCACCTCAAACAACATATCTCCGGCTGATACTTTGGCCCCCGTCACCAATACGCCAATCAACGCCAAAGAAACCACAATCGCATACACCCCGGTTAAATTAGCCTCCAAAAACAGTACGGTGCGGGTATTGTCGGCCACTTGGAGTTTGCCTAACAACGGAATCACCACCGCCGAAGAATTACTGGCCGCAATCGCGCCGATTACACACGCCGCCAGTAGCGGCAAATCCAACAGCCAATAGGTGCAAAACGCAATCCCGGCGCCGGCCAATAAAAACATGCAGGTAGCCAACAACACGCCCTGCAACGCCGTACCGCGCAAGGCAGATACGTTAAAATTCACCCCGCTCTTAAACAACACCACAATCAATGCTAGCGTAGTAAAAATCTGCCCGGCCGAGCCGAACATATCCGGCGTGACAATATGCAACCCCGGGCCGATTAACATACCCAGCAGCATCAGGGGCAAAACATCCGGCAGGCGGGTTTTTTCAAACAAGAAAGAAAACACCTGCCCTAAAAATAAAACAGCTCCGATAAACAAAATGGCATAGGTCATAATTTTATTATATGAAAATTTGCTCTTGCGCCGGGCCGTAATATTTCATTTAATACTTACTATGGAAACCAATGCAAAAATTTTACTGGCGGATGATTCCGCTACCCTTCGCTTTTTAGTATCCGAAGTGCTTACGGATGCCGGATTCGGCGTGATAGAAGCGCAAGACGGGCAGGAAGCTATTGATAAAACCTACAAAGAAAACCCCGACTTGCTGATTTTGGATTACGAAATGCCCCACAAAACCGGCTTTGATGTGGTGCGTGAAGTGCGCAGCCGCACCGGCTATTTGCACACGCCCATTATCATTTTTACCGCAGCGTCCGATAAATCCACCAAATTGGAAGGATTGGGCTTGGATATTGACGACTATTTAACCAAACCTGCCGACGGGGATGAAATTGTCGCCCGCGTCAAATTGCTCCTCAAACGCAACAAACAAAAAATGGACAGCAACCCTTTAACGCGCCTGCCGGGCAACCCGTCCATACAAGCCCGCGTGGAGCAGGAAATTGCCTCCCAACGCAAGTTTGCCGTGCTGTATTGTGACTTAAATAATTTTAAGGCATATAACGATAAATACGGCTTTGCCGCCGGGGACCATGTACTCCTTACCGTGTCCGGCATTATCGCCCGGGCCGCCCAACAGGACCCAACCTCTTTTGTGGGGCACATTGGCGGAGATGATTTTATTGTGGTTTGTGCTTTTGATAAAGCAGAGGCTATTGCTAAGCAAATCACCCAAGAATTAGACTCCACCGCCCCGTTGTTTTATAACGAGCACGACCGCCTGCAAGGGTTTATGGACTCCGTCAACCGCCGCGGGCAAGCAGAACGCTTCAACTTGCTTTCCATTGGTATTGGCATTGTGCATAACACCCAACGCAAGCTGACGTCTTTTGCTATGGTAAGCAACATCGGCAGCGAACTGAAATGTTTAGCTAAACGCCAACCGAAGGGCAGCTGCTATGTAATGGACCGCCGAGCCGCTTAATTTTAAGGCACATTTAGGCACACAAAAGCGGGAGCCTTCTTTTTACAAGGCTCCCGCTTTTTATTTGAAAAAACGCTTAACACATTTTTTGCAACTTAAACCCGGCCCATACCGCCACCAAACAAACCCCTACATTTAACAGCACGTTCAGGGCCGCCGGGCTAAAACCGCGGTTTTGAAAAAGCGCCAACGTATCCAAAGAAAAACTGGAAAAAGTAGTAAATCCGCCCAACACCCCCACCACCAGGAACAAGCGGCCCGGGTGGGCGTAATTTTCAAAACAGGGCGCGCAAAAACCAATGGCTAAACTGCCCAGTACATTGACGGCTAACGTGCCCCAATGCCCGCTCCACGCCCATGCGTCCGCCAAAACACTTACCCCATAACGCAGTGCAGCTCCGGCAAAACCGCCCAGGCCCACATATAAAAAATTTAACATACTTTTATTTTACCAAAAGTAGGCTCCACCCTAAAAAAACAACCATCCCGGGGAAAAGCCGCCTCATAATAAAAAACACCCCGGCGCCGAAACAGGGCCGGGGTGCGGGTATTCCAGCATACTATTTACTAAATAATTTTTGGCCTTCTTCCACAATGCGTTGCAAGTGGTCTTCGCCCAAAAAGGTTTCCGCATAGAATTTTAAGATGTTTTCCGTGCCGGAAGGGCGCACCAAAAACCAAGAAGCCTGCAAGTAGATTTTAATGCCGTCCGTATCGCGCACTTGCGTGACGCGCTCGCCCGCCACGGTATACAGGTTGGCAAAATCCGCTTTTTTGAGTGCTTTTATTTTGCGTTTGGTTTCGTCGTCCGTCGGCACGTCTATCCGGGTATAACTGGGGGTGCCGTACAATTTGGTCAGGCCGTCGTACAAGTGGGCAATATCCCCTTGTTTAGCCATAATTTCAAGCAGCAGACAAACGGCTAAAATGCCGTCTTTTTCCGTCGTCCACCCGCTTACGGACATCCCGGCGCTTTCTTCCCCGGCTATCACATATTTACGGCGGGCCAACCCGCGCACAAAATACTTAAATCCCACGTTTACTTCGTCCAATTTAGCGCCCTGCGCGGCGGCCAGACGGTCCAGTAAAGCCGTGGTGCCCAAGGTACGGCCGATAGAATTGCCTTCCCTGCGGTGTTTGAGCAAATAATCCGCCATCACGCACAACGCGTGGTTGGGCGAAATCAGCCCGCCCGCTTGGGTCGCACAGCCGAAGCGGTCCGCATCCGGGTCGCTGGCTCCGGCAAAAGCGTATTTGCCGCTTTCCACCAGTTTAATTAACGGGGACATAGGATATTTGGAAGACGGGTCCATGCGGATTTTGCCGTCGTGGTCCAACGGGATAAAGCTAAACGTGGGGTCTTGGGTTTTATCCACAATTTCCATATTATCCAAATGATATTGCTTTTTAATGGCTTCATAATACGGCAAACTGGTTCCCCCCAACGGGTGAATAGCCGCTTTAATGCCGGATTTGGCAATCGCCTTAAAATCAATAATCCGCCCCAACGCCGTCACATACGGGGTCAGCACGTCGGCAGATTTGACGAGCCCTTTTTGGCGCGCTTCTTCCAGCGGCATTGTTTGAATAGCGGCCGGATTTTGCAAATACTCGTTGGCATATTTTTCAATTTGCCCGGTCAGCTCCGCATCCGCCGGGCCGCCGTTAGAGGGGTTGTATTTCAGCCCCATATCCTGCGGTGGGTTGTGGCTGGCCGTTCCGTTTAAGCAGGCCACCGCGCGGCCGCTTAAAATTTCAAACGAAAACACCGGCGTAGGCACCGGCATATCCGGCAAAATAACAGGAATGTTGTTGGCGGCTAACACTTCCGCGCATAAATTAGCCGTATCGCGGGAAACCACGCGGGTATCTCCCCCCACAAGCACCGGGCCGGTAATGCCGCGCTCCTGATGCAGGCGCGCCACGGCTTGCGCAATCGCCTTGGCGTGCAACGCGCAAAAGCCTGTGCCCAACTGCCCGCGGTGGCCCGAAGTACCAAACTTAACAGGTGCAGGCGCCCCCTGCGGATGATAAAAAGCATCTTTTAATGCGGCAACATCTAATTTATGTTTTGTAAGCGTTCCGGCCAATTCACTAACCATAAAATCCTCCCCTTTTGTGCGGCCCGGTTGATAAACGGGCTCTCTTTTTCTATCATATTATATGTCACTTATTTTATCAACAGGAGTTTTAATATGAAAAAACTGTCCGCTCTGCTTTTTGCCTTGGCCTGTGCGCTTCCCGCCGCCGCTACCGATATGGGAGATGATTTTAGAAACCACATTACCGCTTCTTCCAGTTTATCCGCCTATAACAAAGACGTTGCCACCATGGTGGGCGTGGCCGATTTCCACACCGCCAAAGGGGCCACCTTCCCCGGGTTTGATATTGGGGCCAGCGTAAGCGCGATTAAACCGTCCGCCTCCAACCATATTTCGCACGAAGATTACCTTTTCACCGGCTTTTTAACCGCCGAAACCAAACTGCCCGTAGTGGGTATTACCGTCATGGCCCGCGGGACCGATATGAACGGGTTTAAGTCTTTGGGCGGCGGGTTAAAATACTCGTTTAAGCTTTTGGAAGTGATTGATGTTTCCACCATGGCTTTTTACGACCGAGGCTCCACCGATTGGTACAAACAGGACCATTATTCCGCCTCCGCCACGGCTTCTTTCACCTTTTTGTTCCTCACTCCGTACGCGGGCGTCGGCTACGATTACGCCAAAATGGAAACCAAAAACCTGCCCTACCGCTTGTCTTCTGATGATGACGCCGTGCGCTATACGGTAGGGGCCAGCTTAAAACCGTTTCCGTTCGGCTACCTGTTCGGAGCCTACACCAAAACGGCCGGGAATGAGGGCTTTCAAGGCGGTATCGGCCTGAATTTTTAACGGTTTATGGATTATAAAAACGAATTAAAAAATTTCTTTGGCGAACATTGTTTATTTAACGAACCCATGGGCCGCCACACCACCTACCGCACCGGAGGAAATGCGGAAGTGTTGGTGCTGCCCAAAACAAAAGAAGAATGGAGCTTTGTATTAAAATTAGCCAATACGGGCAACATTCCCTTGCGCATATTGGGGTTTGGCTCCAACATTTTGGTAGGCTCCGGCGGCTTAAACGGCATTGTTTGCGCCACCAGCCGCATGGATAGCATTACCTGCGAGGGCGACACCGTGCGCGCCGAGGCCGGGGCCGCGCTGGATAAAGCGTGCGAGCTTTCCGCCGCCGCGGGCCTGGCGGGGCTTGAAAAACTGTCCGGCATACCGGGCAGTATCGGCGGAGCCGTTTATATGAACGCAGGCGCGTTTGGGCAAGAAACTTTTGACACCCTGGAATATTTTGACGTGATTGACCGCGAAGGCCGCCCGGCTACGCTGCTGAAAAAAGATGTTCCGCACGCCTACCGCCATGTAGAGGGGATAGAAAACTTTATTATCCTGTCCGCGGCGTTCAAACTGCAAAAAGCGGATGCCAAAGAACTTACCTCCAGCCGGAATTTTATTTTGCATAAACGCATAGAAAAACAACCGCTGGAATATCCGTCGGCCGGGAGCGTGTTTAAGCGCCCGGTGGGGGATTACGCCTCCCGCTTGATTGACGACACGGGCCTGCGCGGCCTGTCCGTCGGCGGGGCGAAAGTATCCGAAAAGCACGCCGGATTTATTGTCAACTTCAACCGCGCCACGCCGGAAGATATTAAAAACTTAATGGACCAGGTACGCCAAAAAGTAAAAGAAAAACACGGCATTACGCTGGAATTGGAACAAATTTTGTGGGGTAAATTTAGCTGAAATTTTAAGCCAAAAGAAACTTTTGCAAAATTTGTTTGACGGACAAGCCCAAATTAAGTTAGAATATATGTGTAGTAAGAAAGCAGGACTTGGAGTCGTGGTGTAGCCTGGTTAACACGCTGCCCTGTCAAGGCAGAGACCGCGAGTTCGAATCTCGTCGACTCCGCCATTTACAACTAATACCCGCCTAACGGCGGGTTTTTTATTAAATACGGCTCACAATAAATCCCGGGCGTGAACCCGGGGTTTTTATTGGGTTCCGTGTTTTAGCGCGGCCCCTCGGTTTTACTAAAATTAACGATTTTTAGCAGGTTTTTGGCAGTTTTTTGGCGGTTTTTGCGGGATTTTGGCAAGTTTTTGGCAGGTTTTTGGCGGATTTTGACAGTTTCCGGGCAGGTTTTAGCAAGTTTTTGACAGATTTTTTGGGGTTTCCGGTAAATTTTCTATTTTTATGCTGGCCGGGCTAGGCAGAAAGCCGCGCGGGTGCTGTTAAAATATTTTATAATGAAAGTATCCAATCAAATAGGAGTCTTGTATGAAAAAAATAATTTGTTTGTCCAATATATTGGCTCTTTTATTTTCTCAAGCAGGTTGTGTGGGATTTAATTCAAAAAAACAAGAAGAAAATGCTTGTTTCCTATATGCTACACAAAAAATCAAACAGCAATTAGCAGAAAATTTATTGGGGAAAACAGGAACTATCCCCGCTGATTATTTTGAAACGATTAATTATATGCCTCTTATGAAACAGATGATGGATAAAGGCCCTTCTGTTTTTGGCGAAAAAGAAGAACAACAGGTTTTTTGGTATTACCTAATGCGCCTGCGCATGCTGATTATGTATTACACCTATCCGCGCGAAGTGGATGACTGGGGGATTTTGGTGGAATACCTGGATATGTTAAGCGGACCGGCGCATCAATTTATAGAGCAACATCCGAAAGAAGGGCGGGATGTTTTTGCTTCCGTAATTGCTTATGAAGAAAAATATCCGTATAACCCGCAAAAAGGAATTGATGAAAAACGGGCAAAAC
>CAKUDJ010000006.1 GCA_934644855.1 uncultured Elusimicrobiales bacterium | reverse complement strand
ATCTAACGGCACTTCCGTTTTGGGCATAGGTAAAGTAAAACGCACGGAGCCTGTTTTGTCTAATTCTCCGTTTGCTTGCACAAGCACCTTGTTTTCCGTCTTTTGCTCGGAGCGCAAAAAGTACGGGGTAAATTCGTATCCGTCAAACCCCTTGATGTTGAGCGAATACACCGGCACTTGGCGCACCGTCCAACGGGCCTTTCCCCCCGCTACCGGGGCCCCGAACAAATAATCGGCCGTGGCCAAAAACTGCGCCTGTTGGCCGGGGGTATAATTTTCTTCCCCCGCGCGCAAGGTGACCCGGAACTCCGCCTGTTTGGCGGCTTCCACATTAAAATAAAAACTGGTGCCCTGCACATTGGTTTCCCCTTGCGGCACAAACGAAACCTGCCATTGTCCGGTAGGCGCATTGGAGGGAAGCGGCAAATCAAAATGAAATGTACCGAAGGCGGAAGAAACGGCTACATTTTGCTTAAAAGCTTCTTCCCCGCGGGAATTGTATGCATAAACCGTACCGCGCACATAACCGGGCAAACTCCAAACGCCGTTTTTAAGCGTGCGGAACACCCCTTTTACATGGGCCGTTTCGCCGGGGCGGTAAATACCGCGGTCCGCAAATAACTGCATTTGGTTGATAGTTTCCTGCGGGTTATAATCATAATTCAAATTAAAACGCCAGGGCTCCAAACCGTTGTTCCAATCACTGCTGACAACGGCATCCCCACCCGGGCTGGATACAAACGCGTAAAGTTCCGGCTTGCCCCAACCGGATTGTTCTATGTCCAGTTTTTTCCAACCGGGGGCCTGCACCAGGCCGTTCATATCGGTAGAGCCGCTCCACAATACTTTATTGGTTTTGTCCCGCAACTCCACACCCAAATTGGGCATAGGCTCCGCCGTTTTTAAGTGCGTCACCCATAATAAGGTATTATCCGGCGAAGTTTTGAACGTAATGCCCAAATCCGTAATGTTGGAAAGCGCGCTGACCCAACAGTAGCCGTCTTTGCGCCATTTACTGGGCACGCGCACTTGGCTGAAAATAATGCTGTCTTTGGCGGTAGGGGCGAATTTTTCCAAATCAAAATACGTTTTGACGGATTTATCTTTAGGCGTGCGGAACGCATAATTTCCGTCAAAAGTGGCGTTTTTGATTTCTTTTTTGGAGCAATACCCGGCGCTTTCCCGCTGAAACGGAATAAAGGTATCTTTGGCCAACGCCACCGCCTGCGTTTCCAACTGTGGGGTGTTGACCAGTTCTATCGGCAAGCGGGCCGGCAAATAGCTTTCCAATACGCCGGTGCCGCCCTGATAATCCACCGCTGGGCAATAGCCCTCGTTGGTAAAAGTAAAGGTTTCTTCCTGCCCTAAACGGTTGCCGTAAATATCTTGCAAGCCGGGGGCAAGGCGCACCGTCACGCTTTGGCCGGGCGCTAATTTTAAGAAGGATAGCGGCGTATCAAAATAGGCTTCCTGCACGGCGCCGGGTTTTTCGGCTTCCGCCCCGGTGGCGGGCAAATGCTCCGTGCCGAGTGCCATTTCGTCCGCTTCCGATAAACGGCCCTTGGCCTCGGCCGGAGTGACCGTAGCCGCGGCCAGTAAATCTTTCAACCGCACCGGGGAAGAAAATTTTACGCTGGGCGTATACGGCAAACATCCGGACGTGGTGGCCCCCAACGTTTTAAGCGCGGGATAAGTATAAAAAGTAAGTTCATACGGCTTTTTTAACCCCAAAGGCCCCTCGGCCCCCGGGAAGTGTTCCTGCACCGTAAGCGTATATTTCACCCCTTTTTTAAGCGGTTGCGCCGGGCTGACGGCTAACATATTGCTGCGGGTTTCCCAAGCAAAATCCCGTTGGTGTTCTTCGGGTGCCACCTCACGCACCAACAGCGGCACCGTTTTAAGCACCGGGGCTTGGGCTTTTTTGGTGCTGCCCATGCGCGATAAAAATTTAGATACTACCGAGCTTTCCGGCTCCTCTTGGTAAGAAAGCGTTAAAAATTGGGCCGCGCGCGCTAAATCCGGCCGGGTGGAAAATGTAATATATAAGGTGGGGTTCAGGGATAGCCAGCGTTCGTCTTTCGCCGGGCGCGTGGAACGCACGGAAATACGCGGTGTGGTAAAGGTAAAAGCATAATCAGCCGGCAGTTTGGCGCCGTTTACGGCCGAAGCAAACCCTTTTTTAAGCATTACCTGGTATTGCGTGGCAAGCGGCCAGTTTTCGCTGGGCTCAAACAACAGCGTTTGCGTACCGCTAAAGCGGCAGGAGCCTTTTACGGCAGGGGTAATGACCAGCGGGCATTTCCCGCCGGAAAAAGAGTCTTTTTCGGATAGTTTCCCCACCGGGCGGTTAAACGTAATGCTGATAGGGGAATTGCCCGCATACATCAGCTGCCCCTTGGGCGTGGCAGACACCACTTTTAATGTTTGCGGGGCCGCCTGTACGGACGCGGCACTAAACGCCATAAAAAAGGCCAACAACCAGTTGAATTTATTTTTCACGAAAAAACTCCTTCCCAGCATAAAGATATATTCTTTAATTGTACTTATTTTTACCATTCCTGACTACTTATGCCGGTGGCCCTAAAAAGGGCTCAAATTAGTATAATAGCTAATATGCTGGGTTTACATTGGCGCACTATTTTTAGTTTTACCGTTTATCACCGTTTAGCGGCCGCTGCCAAATGGCAAGTGGGCCTGTTTGTGTTTTATTTGTTTTTGCTTTCCCTCTTGGCCTTAAACTTGTTTATGGGCCGCTATTTGCGGGAACAGCTCCCCCTGATGATTAAAAACTTCCCGGAAGTGACGTTTGAAAAGGGGCACTTAAAAGCACCGCAAACCCCGGTGGATTTTACTATTCCCAAAAGCGGGTTTGCCCTGCATTTTGATTCCGCCCTAAAAACACCGCCCGCTAAGGAAGATTTCGCCCGCCATAACTGGGCCGCCGTGGTGGGGCCGGACGGCGTTTATATGCCCGCGGCCTCCGGTGTGCAAAAAAATATGCTGCCCGCCACATTTACGTTTACCACCTCGCAAGCCTTTTTGGCCCAACATAAAGAAGTGCTGCAAGGCACGCTTCGCGCCATTGGGCTCATGGCTTCTGTAATGGTTATTCCGCTGATGTTTTTTTACTTTTTCTGCGCCGGGATGGCGGTGGGCGTGTTTTTGCGCCTGATTTACGGCGTGCGGGTGGCCCTGGGTACGCTCGCCAAATGGAGCCTGTTTTTAATGGGGCCGCTATGCGTGTTGTGGTACCTGAACTTATTTATAGGGGTTCCGCTTTTTACGCTAGCGGTTATTTTTGTATGTATTATTTACTTACAGCAAATTTTTAACACATTACCGGAGAGAAATTAAATGCTTATTAAACTGATTCGTTCTTTTAGTTCCGCCCACCATTTGCCCGGCTATAACGGCCAATGCCGCCAACTGCACGGGCACACTTGGAAAGCCGTTTTTATCATAGAGGGCCCCATTCAGCCCAGCGGCATGGTGTGCGATTTTAAGGTGGTTAAAAAACTGTTGGACGACAACCTGCCCGACCACCGCTTGCTCAACGATATTTTGCCCAACCCGACGGCGGAATTATTGGCGGAGCATTTGTTTAAGCACATAGGGGCGGAGCTTAAAAAATTGGATTTAACCTTAAAAACATTGGAAATTTGGGAGAGCGATAATGCCGCAGCCATTGCTCAAAATTAACGAGATTTTCTACTCTATTCAAGGGGAAGGCCGCCATACGGGTATGCCGGCGGTGTTTGTGCGTTTAAGCGGTTGCAGTATGGGCTGCCCGTGGTGCGACACCAAATACGCCCAAGCCGCGTTTACGGAAATGTCCCCCGCCCAAATAGTGGCGGAAGTGCAAAAATATCCGTGCAAAAACATCATTATTACAGGCGGGGAACCCACCGAGCAGGATTTGCTCCCCCTGTTGCAAACGCTTAAACAAAACGGCTATCAAATCCACCTGGAAACCAACGGCTACAAGGATACGGACGTCAGCCTGTTTGATTTTATTACCGTTTCCCCCAAGCGTTATGTCAGCCCGCAAATGTTGCAAAAAGCGGACGTCATTAAACTGGTGGTGGGCCAAGAAACCGACCTGGCCGACTTACAAAACTATTTTGCGTACCATAACCAAAAAACACAAATTTATCTTCAACCCGAAAGCAACAAACAGGAGAATATAGACCTATGCGTAAAAATAATCAAACAAAATCCGTTTCTGCGCTTAAGCCTGCAAACGCACAAAATGGCAAACATCCGCTAACGCAAGAAAAAATTTTGCAAAACCTGCGGGAAATCCTCGCCTATATCGGCGACGACCCGGACAGAGAAGGGTTGCAGGAAACCCCCTTGCGCATTTTACGCAGTTGGCAAAAACTTTTCGGCGGCTACCAAATGAAACCGCAGGACGTCTTAAAAACCTTTACGGAAGGCTCTTGCGAAGAAATGGTGGTCTTAAAAGATATAGAATTTTATTCCACTTGCGAACACCACTTACAGCCGTTCTTCGGCACCATTAGCATTGGGTATCTGCCCAAAGGCAAAGTATTGGGGATTTCCAAACTGGCGCGGCTGGTGGAAGTATACGCCCGCCGTTTGCAAATACAGGAAAAACTGGTGGCGCAAATTGCCGATAGCTTAATGGAAACCTTACAACCTTACGGCGTAATGGTGGTATGCAAAGCCAAACACTTGTGCATTAGTTCGCGCGGGATTGAAAAGCATGACGCCGTGATGGTGACCAGCGCCATACGCGGGGCTTTCAAAAAGTTGGAAGTCCGCAGTGAATTTTTGGAAATGATTAAATAGGGCATTTATGACCACACCTCTTTTAATGGGTATTGTAAACGCTACGCCGGATTCTTTTTACGACGGCAACCCGCAAAACAATCTGCAAACCTTGTTGGCTAAATGCAAGGATTACCTGGAAGGCGGCGCCGATATTTTTGATATTGGCGGAGAGTCCACCCGCCCCGGCGGAACGCCCGTCCCCGCGGAAGAAGAAAAAAGCCGCGTACTGCCTTTAATCCGCGCGGTGCGTAAAGCGTGGCCCCAAATCCCCGTTTCTTTGGATACGGTTAAAATCCCGGTGGCCGAAGAAGGCTTAAAAGCCGGCGTTAGTATAATTAACGACGTAAGCGGCACGCCGGATACGGAAATGTTCAAACTGGTACAGCGTTTTAACGCGCAGATTGTGATTATGCACACGCGCGGCACGCCGCAAACCATGCAAACCCTTACGGATTATAAGGATTTACTCGGCGAAATTAAAGATTTTTTGGCGCAAAAAATCGCGCAAGCGCAAAGTTGCGGCCTAACCAAAGAGCAAATTATCATTGACCCCGGTTTTGGGTTTGCCAAAACGCGCGGGCAAAATTACGAATTATTAAAACATTTGGACATATTCAAAACCTTGGGCGTGCGGATGCTGATTGGGCTTTCGCGCAAAACCTTTTTAAGCCAAAAGCGCGAAGGCGCCCCCAAACGCAAGGCCCAAACGCTGGCGGCCAATTTGGTGGCCCTACAGCACGGGGCGGATATTCTGCGCGTGCATGACGTAAAAGAAACCCGCAAAATTATGAATTTTTATCAAGAATTACAGGAGGCCAAATGAGTATTGTTTACTTAACCCAATGCGGTTCTTTTCATGCCCGGCACGGGCACGGCGGAACCCTAAATGAAGAAATTCACTCCCATAATTTCCATTATGAAATTACCTTCCACGGCCATACCAATGCGGAAGGCTACCTGTTGGATTTCCGCCAACTGGCCGACATATTCAAACTGGAGCTTGAAAGCAGCCTGGAAGGGCGCGATTTGGGCACCTTTCTGCACCGCCCCACCACCGAGGCCCTGGCTATATGGATGTTCAACCGCATTAAAGAACGCTTGCCGCACTTATACAGCGTAAAAGTAAGCGAAGAATCCGACCGTTGGATAGAATACCGCGGGGAAGAAGAAGCGTAATGCCACAAGCGGTGTTAGGGCTCGGCAGCAATATTGCCCCTGCCAAAGAACATTTAGACAAAGCCGTGGAGGCTCTGTCCGGCTTGGGAACGGTCAAAGAAGTTTCCCCCTATATCCTATCCAAGCCGGAAGGTTTTGCCAACCAACCGGATTTTGTAAACGCGGTGGTCATTTTGAGTACGCCGTATCCGCCGGCGGCGCTGCTGCGCAAATTAAAGGCGCTTGAAAAACAACTCGGCCGCACGCCCACGTTTAAGAACGGCCCGCGCGTAATTGACCTGGATATTTTGTTTTACGACCAAATAGAATTTTTTGATGATGACGACGAATATATGCTGATTATCCCCCACCCGCGTTTACAGGAGAGGGAATTTGTATTAAAACCGCTTTCGTACCTGCTGTCCGACTATATCCACCCCAAACTGCATAAGCCGGTGGTACAATTATACCGGGAACTTATGAAGCGCAAAGGAAAGCCGGATTGCAGGATATTGTAAAATTAATTAGACCTTACAAAGGAGAATTACACCATGAAGAAAGCCGTACTATTAGTAGCTGTTTCTTTGTGTCTGGCTGCCTGCCATTGTGAAAGACGCACTACGGGCACTCCCTGCCGCAAAGCTGCTTGCCAAGCCGCTAACACTTGCAACAAAAAATGCACCCGCTGCGCTTGCAAGAAAAACGCCGCACAACAAGCCGCCCGCGAAGCTGAAATGCGCGAACGCGAAGCCGCCCGCCGTGCCGAAGAAGCGCGCCTCGCCGCCGAAAAAGCCCAACGGGAAGCCGCGGCCCAACAGGAAAAAGACTTTTCCCAAATGGCAGATGTCCGCACCCATAATGCCAACAAAGTGGTGGTCAACTTCAAAAACCCCATCCGCTTTGCGTGGAACAGCGAACAAATCAAACCCGTTTCCGACAAACAGTTGAACCAAACGGCCCGCATTTTGAAAAAATATCCCAACCACCACATTACGGTTGTGGGATATTCCGATTCTACCGGCGATAAATCCTATAATAAAGACTTGTCCGAACGCCGCGCCAAAGCGGTAGCGGATGCCCTGGTAAGAAAAGGCGTACCTGAACAAAATGTATCTTATAAAGGGTTGGGTGCTACCAACTTTGTAGACACCAACAAAACCGCCAAAGGCCGCGCCGCCAACCGCCGCGTGGAATTGGAACTGACGGCCAAATAAACCGTTTGGGTATTTGAAAAACCGGGCTTTTTGACAGGCCCGGTTTTTTTGTGCCCGGGAACGCACCGGGCAGGCAGGGATTTAGGTAAACATTATGCGGTTGGAAGCGGCCCGGGAAACTTGACTCTTTCCCTTTGTGCGCCGGGGGATAAATAAAGTAAAATATAAAAGCAGTTCTATTTTATAAGGAGAGTCATTCATGAAGAAAACCATTCTGATTTGCAGCATTTGTGCGCTGTTGGCTTCCGCTTGCACCACTCCGGGCAAACGGACGGCTTGGGGCGCTGCCGGCGGTGCCGCCGTAGGTGCGGCCGCAGGCGCTATTATTTCCCACAGCACGGGCGGTAAGAGCGGGCAAGGCGCCGTTTACGGGGCTTTGGCCGGTATGGCCGCGGGCGGATTGTTGGGCAACTATTATGACAAGCAAGCCAAAGAATTGGCCGCTATTGCCGAGGTGGTAAAAGGCGATAACGGGATTCAGGTATTCCTGAAAAACGATATTTTGTTCCAAACCAACAGCAGCGAATTATCCGCCGACGCTATGCAAACGCTTACGGACCTCAACCGCGTACTTAAAAAATATCCCAAAAACCGCATTGTGGTACAAGGGTATACCGATTCTACCGGAACGGCTGCGATTAACAACAAACTGTCCAAAGCGCGCGCCAAAGCGGTGTACGATTTCTTGTTGGGCAGCAACTTGAGAACCAAAAGCATTACCTATGTGGGCTACGGCTCCTCTAACCCGATTGCCAGCAACAAAACGGCCGCCGGCCGCGCTGCCAACCGCCGCGTAGTATTAGCCATTACCGCTAACGAAAAAGACTTGCAATAATTTTTATTTCAAGTACAAATCAAAACCCCCGGTTATCCGGGGGTTTTTTATGGTTATTTACAGCAAACATTTTACCGCATTTCTATCCGTTATATCTATACAAAAGGCGGTAAAAAATCCCGGGCATTGAACCTGCTTTTATCCGGCGGGAAACCGCTTAAAAAATACCGCATAAATTTATTTCTATATTCCGTCTAAATTTGCTATTCTTTTATATATGAAAACGCTGGGACCGGAACAATTAAAAGCATTACTTAAATTGATAGAAACCGAATCGGACGAATATACGGAACTGCTCCGCCCGGAGTTGGCCGCCGCCGTAAAGGATAACCCCGCCCGCGTACAACAAGCCTTAGACAGCGCTTTTAATTTCTCCGTGCCTTCCAAGGTGCGCCACACGTTGGAAGAAATCTGTTGGGACAGCCTGAGCGAACAAATGGCCGAATTTGCCGGAAAAATCAACCCGGATTTAGAAGAAGGGCTTTGGATTTTGGCCCGCTTTGTTTCTCCCGCCGCCACCCGCGGGGAAATTACCAACAATTTGGATAACCTGGCCCAACAAATGCGCGCGGCCCTCTTAAACACAACCGATTTAGCCAACGCCGCCGAAGTGTTAAGCAAATACTTTTTTAACAGTTTGCGTTTTGTGGTTTTGCCCGCTAATTTGGATATTAAAGACATTTCCTTCGGCCGTTTTTTGGTCAAACGCCGCGGTTCTAGCCTGTGCATGGCGTGTTTATACCAAACCATTGCCCAACGCTATGGGTTGGAATGCAATTTGGTAGATTTAGCCGGGCGTATTTTGGTGCATTTGCAGGCGCCTGCCACGGGGCAAAATTTGTTTATAGACCCGTTGGATAAAGGCAAAATCCTTTCCGTACAGGATTGCAAAGATTATATTTTATCGCGCGAAATTAAATGGAACGAAGATTTTTTTGTTCCCTTGTCCTCCCGCACCATTATCCGCCGGTTTATTGCCAATATGATTTATGTGCTCAATAAACTGCGTGACGAACGCCGCTTAAAATATTTACGCAATTATTTGGAAATTATCAAAAACTAACGGAGGTGCTCTGTGACCTACTACATCTACTTAATACTGGCCGTAAGTTGTTTTATCGGCGAGTTATTTACTATGGAATTTTCCCTCGCGTGTGTGGGGATTGGCCTGTTGGGCTCCTCGCTCACGGCATGGCTGGGCGGCAACATTTGGTGGCAGGTAGCCGTATTTATTGTGGTGGCCGGCAGCGCATGGACGGGCATTCGTCCGTTTGCCTTAAAACACTTGTACGGGCGTTCCAAACACATTCAAACCCCGGCGGAGGCCGTTATCGGCCAAGAAGCCCTGGTGGAAACGGATATTGACCCGCAAAACGGTTCAGGCCGCGTAAAAGTGGGCGGAGAAAGTTGGAAAGCCACCGCCGCACAACCGCTATCCGCCGGCACGGTTTGCGTGGTGGAAAAGTTGGACGGGGTCACCTTAACCGTACGCCCCCAATAATTTGTAAAAAGCCGTAAGCGCCGTCAGGCGTATTTCAATTCAAGGAGAACACCATGGAAGGGTTAGGCATTACATTTTTGGCGGTACTTGCATTTTTTGTTATTGTTATTATCGCCAAAGGCATTATTTTAGTAAAACAAGCGCAAGTAATGATTATTGAGCGCTTTGGTAAATACTTGGAAGTCTTAAACCCGGGTATTAACTGGATTATCCCCATTATGGATAAAGCGCACTTAATGGAATGGCGCAACAGCCGGGAATATATGGACAGCACCGGCCGCACGCGCTCCGTACCGTTTATGGAATTGCGCGATACGATTGATATGCGCGAAACCGTGTACGACTTCCCGCGCCAAAGCGTTATTACCAAAGATAACGTAGGCATAGAAATCAACGCGCTGTTGTATTTCCAAATTACGGACCCGCTTAAAGCGGCGTATCAGGTGGAATCCTTACCCACCGCCATTGAAAAATTAACGCAAACAACGTTAAGAAACATCATTGGCGAAATGGACTTGGACCAAACCTTAACTTCGCGCGAAATCATCAACGGCAAATTGCAGGTTATTTTGGATGACGCCAGCAACAAATGGGGCGTAAAAGTAAACCGCGTGGAATTGCAGGATATTATTCCCCCCGCCGCCATCCGCGAAGCCATGGAAAAACAGATGAAGGCCGAACGCGACCGCCGCGCCATGGTGACGGAAGCCGAAGGTACCAAAACGGCCCAAATTTTGAAAGCGGAAGCGGTGCGCGAATCCGAAATTAAAAAAGCGGAAGGGTTGAAACAAGCCGCCATTCTGCAAGCGGAAGGGGTGGCCGAAGCCAAAATTAAAGTAGCCACCGCCGAAGCGGAGTCCGTAAAAATCATAGCGGGCACGGTGGCGCAGTCTTCCAACCCGGCCAGCTATATGATTTCCATTAAATACATTGAAGCCCTGAGCAAAATGACCGACGGCAAAGATAACAAAGTTATTTATATGCCGTATGAAGCGTCCAATGTATTGGGTGCCGTGGCCGCCATTAAAGACTTAACCGGCGGAGCCCCCACCCCCACCAAAGAACTGTGTGAACAAGCGCAAAACGGCCCGGTGTTTTTTAACGCCGGGCCTTTTTTATGCCCATTACGGCCGCGGGGAATATACAAAATCTGCGGTTTTACTGTGCGGGCGGGGGCGGATTTTCTATAATATATATATGAAAATACTACATACGGATTGTCTGGTTATCGGTGCCGGAATTGCCGGCTGTGTTTACGCGCACGAGGCCGCCAAAAAAGGCCTTAAAACCATTTTGCTCAGCTGCGGCCCGTTGGAAGACGCCAATAGTGATTTAGCCCAAGGCGGCATTGTGTATGAGCCGCATTTGGTTATGCAGGATTTGCTGGAAGATGTGCAACTGGCCACGGCGCATTTATGTAATGACGACGCCGTGCGTACGCTTTCGCAAGCGGGTTGCAAAGCCATTGAGGAAATCTTCTTAAAAGAAGCCCCCGCTAATTTTGACCGGGACGAAAACGGCGCCTTGCGTTTCACGCGCGAGGGCGCCCACCGCAAAAACCGTATTATTTATTCCAAAGATACCACCGGGCACGCCTTATTATCCGCCATACAAAAAGCCGTTTTGCATAATCCGGCCATTACCGTTATGCCCGATACCTCGGCCATAGATTTATTAACTTTGTCCCACTCCTCCACCAACATTTTGGACCGCTACTACCCGCTTACCGTATTCGGCGCGTATGTACTGGATAACACGTCCGGCGAAGTATTTGCCATTACCGCCAAAAAGACCGTTTTGGCTACGGGCGGCGTGGGGCAAGTGTACCGCCACACCACCAATTTTCAGCACGCCTACGGGCACGGGATTGCCATGGCCTACCGCGTGGGGGCGCGGGTTATGAATATGGAATTTGTGCAATTCCACCCCACGGTATTTGCCAAAGGCAAAAACTTTTTAATTTCCGAGGCGCTGCGCGGCGAAGGCGCCATTTTGCGCAACTGCCGCGGGGAAGCCTTTATGCCCCGCTACCACGCCTTAAAAGACTTGGCCCCGCGCGATATTGTCGCCCGCGCCATAGAGCAGGAACGCTTGGAAACCTCGCACGATTGCGTGTATTTGGATATTACCCGCGAACCGGCAGAATTTACCAAAAACCGTTTTCCGGCCATTTATAAAAAGTGTTTGGAGTCCGGCATAGACCTGACTAAGCAACCTATTCCCGTGGTGCCTGCCGCGCACTATTTTTGCGGCGGGATTTACGCCACCCCGCAAGGGCGCACGAACATTGTAAACCTAAACGCCATTGGGGAAACGGCCTGCACCGGCTACCACGGGGCGAACCGTCTGGCAAGTACCTCGTTATTAGAGGCGGTAGCCATGGGCTATTTATGCGCCGCGGCGGACGCGCAAGATATTGCGCAAAACGATTTTCATATCCCCGCACCTAAAGAATGGGTTATTCCGTCCGAAAAGCCGGACATCAACCTGGTTAAGCAAGATTTGGACACCCTTAAAAACACCATGTGGAACTATGTGGGTTTAGTACGCAGCCACACGCGGCTGAACCGGGCGGAAAAAATCTTGCGCCACCTGCATAACGAAATTGACGCCTTTTACAAAGGCAACGCGCTGTGCCAAGAGTTGCTGGACTTGCGCAACGGCACGCAGACGGCGCTATTGATAACGTATGCGGCGATAAAGGATGAGCAGTCCCGCGGGTGCCACTACATCATAGATAAATAACAACTGGTGGTAAGCTGGGATTTTAATGCGCAGAAAGCAAAATAACATTTTGCTTTCTGTTCGCATTTAACGGGCAACATTTTTCCACCTTTGGCCGTCTGGTCGGTCCCTAGGGGCTTATGTGGCATATAGCCACACCGCGCCCCTACTAATGCCCGCCCACACAGCACAAAGTTGAAAAAACAGCCTACAAACACTCATTCTTGTACTGCTCTGCACGGCAACGCCAGGGAAACACGGCTAACAACTGGTGGTAAGTTGGGATTTTAATGCGCAGAAAGCAAAATAACATTTTGCTTTCTGTTCGCATTTAACGGGCATACCATTTTCCAAATTTACGCCCTTTTACACCGCCTTTGGGCTAGAGTGGCATTCAGCCACACGTCGCCCAAACTAGCGGCGCAAAATCTTCTTAAATTTGAAAAATCATGCTACAAACACTCATTCTTGTACTGCTCTGCACGGCAAAAAACAAAGTGCCGTTTTCCGCCTAGCCTTTGTTGTTGCCGTTTGCCGTTAAGCGCACCCCTTTGAAGCCGTCTATAAAATTTATTTTTAACGGAGTATAAAGGCATTTTACTTGTCCG
>CAKUDJ010000005.1 GCA_934644855.1 uncultured Elusimicrobiales bacterium | reverse complement strand
GAAACGTCCAAAGAAAGCAAAAAATAAATTTAGCGCGTTAAATTTATACAATAAAGGGAGAAGATTTTGTCTCCCTTTATTTTTTTAGGAGTATTTATGAAACCCATTCTAGCCGTCACCGCCGGGGACCCGTTGGGTATCGGGCCGGAAGTGACCGTAAAAGCCTTGCAAGACCCTGCCGTCCGGGCCGCCGCCCGCTTTATAGTAGTGGGGGAACCCGCTACCTTATACGCGGCCGGATTTACGGATGATTTAGCCGCCTTACTGCCGGTGGAACATCCGCAAGCGGCGCTTAACGCCCCGCACGCGCCGTGTTCCTGGGCGGGGGAAGTATCTTTTAAGGCGTTGCAAACGGCCTGCAAACTGACGGCCGGGAAAAAGGCGCAAGCGTTAGTGACGGCCCCCATTTCCAAACAAAGTTGGGCGTTGGCCGGGGTGGAATTTACCGGGCATACGGAATTTTTGCGCCGCTATTACGGGCCGGAGGCGCTCATGATGTTTATTAGCGGCCCCTTGCGCTGTGCGTTGGTCAGCGAGCATTTTGCACTAGCGGATTTGCCGCGCATTTTAACCCAAGCGCGCATAACGCACACCGCGCGGCAATTTGCCGCGGCCTTACAACGCTTACACCTGGAAAACCCGCAAATAGCCGTCAGCGCGCTCAACCCGCACGCGGGCGATAACGGCCGTTTCGGGCAAGAGGAAAACACCGTGCTGGCCCCGGCCATTAAAACCTTACAGCAAGAAGGGCTTTCCATTACCGGGCCGTACCCCATAGACAGCTTGTGGCTTGCCCACGCCCGGGGGAAATTTGACGGCCTGTTGTGCTTGTATCACGACCAAGCCTTGCTCGGCTTAAAACTGGCCGCGCGGGAACCGATTGTGCATATTACCGCCGGATTACAGTTTTTGCGGGTTTCCCCCACGCACGGCACCGCTTTTGATATTGCGGGGCAAAACCGGGCGGACCCGGGCAGTATGAAAGCCGCCCTTTTGTTTGCCGCCGCGCACGCCCGGTAAAATTAAAACCACAGACAGGGCCCTTTTTTGTTAGAATGGAAGTATGAACCCGGTTTTGCATTTCCCCGTCTTAAATTCTACCAATGCTTACGCCAAAACACACGCGCAGGAACTGGCGGACGGAACTGTTGTTTGCGCCGACGAGCAAACCGCCGGGCGGGGCCGTTTTGACCGGGTGTGGGTTTCCCAACCGGGCGGGCTCTATTTTTCCCTTTTATTAAAACCGCAGCAAACCGCTTATTTACAAAATTTAACCCAACTGATGGCCGTAAGTGTTTGCCAGGCCGTGCGGGAACTGGGGGCGGACGCGCACTTGAAATGGCCCAATGATGTACTGGTAAACGAACAAAAAATTTGCGGGATTTTAAGCGAGGCCGTATTAAAACAAAACCGTTTTTATGCCCTAGTGTTGGGCGTGGGGATTAACGTAAACCAAAACTCCCTGCCGGATGTGGGGCGCCCGGCGGCTACCCTAAAAAACTTGGGCATTCCGGCCGATAAATCCGCCCTGTTGAACCGCGTTTTAACCCTTTTTAATGCCCGCTTAAAAAATGCCTTAACGCAAGGCTTTGCCGCGTTTGCGGCGGATTACAAAAATCGGTTTCCCTATTTGGGCAAAACCGTTTCTATTACTAGCGGCGGCCAAAAACTTTTTGGCGTGGCCGAAAACATTTCTTCCGCAGGCACTCTGGTAGTAAAAATGCCGGAAGGCTTGCGGGAATTTTCAATAGGAGACATGAACGCATGAATCTTGCAGAAAGCACGTCCCTGATGGACAGCGTGAACTTAACGCTAATCGGCATGAGTGTTGTGTTTGTATTTCTCATTCTGCTGGTTTTTGTTATGAAAGCGCTGGGGTGGTTGGTCAAAGTGCTTGAAAAATACTTCCCCCAACCTGTGCCTGCCGCGGCCGCCACGGCCGTACGCGCAGATAACGCGGCCATAGCTATTGCCATTGCCGCCGCCAAAAGACTTACCGGAAAATAAGAGGAAACAAAAAGAATGAAGAAAGTTAATTTTATGCTCACCGCCTTCCGTGACGGCTTCCAATCCGCCTACGGGGCGCGCGTGCTGACTAAGGATTTTATGCCGGCGGTGGAAGCCGCCCGCCACGCGGGGATTACCCACATGGAATTTGGCGGCGGGGCCCGCTTCCAGGCGTTGTTCTTTTACTGCAACGAAAACGCCTTTGATATGATGGACACCTTCCGCAAAACCGCCGGGCCGGATGCCAACCTGCAAACCCTCGCCCGCGGTGTAAACGTGGTAGGCTTGGAAAGCCAATCTTCGGACGTGATTAAAGCCCATGCCCAACTGTTCAAAAAACACGGCACCACCACCATCCGCAACTTTGATGCCTTAAACGACGTAAATAACCTGATTTATTCCGGTAAATGTATTGTAGAAGCCGGCCTCAAGCACGAAATTACCGTCACTATGATGTCCCTGGCCCCGGGTTGGGATACCACCGGCACCATCCACACCCCGGAATTTTACGAAAAAGTCTTGCGCAAAATTTTAGATTCCGGCGTTCCGTTTGACTCCGTCTGCTTCAAAGATGCCTCCGGCACTTCTACCCCGGCCACCGTGGGCCGCACGATTGCCATTGCGCGCAAAATGCTCCCGCAAGGCACCAAAATTGCGTTCCATACGCACGAAACGGCCGGCAACTCTATTGCCTGCTGCTTGGAAGCCATCCACGCCGGGGCGGACCAGTTGGACCTTTCCTTCCAACCTGTTTCCGGCGGCACCTGCCAGCCCGACGTGCTGACCATGTGGCACGCTTTGCGCGGTACGGATTACACCTTGGATATTGACCCGCACAAAATAAGAGAAGCCGAAAACGTATTTCAAGAATGTATGAGCAAATACGAATCCTTGGGCGAAGCGGGCCGCGTACTGCCGATTATTCCTTTCTCCCCCTTGCCGGGCGGCGCGCTGACGGCCAATACGCAAATGATGCGCGATAACGGCACGTTCAACCGCTTCCCCGAAGTGGTGGAAGCCATGGGCGAATGTGTAAAACTGGGCGGTTTCGGCACGTCCGTCACGCCGGTTTCCCAATTCTACATCCAACAGGCGTATACCAACGTTATGCAAGGCGCCTGGAAGAAAATTACCCCCGGCTACGGCAAAATGGTGTTAGGCTATTTTGGTAAAACCCCGGTGGAGCCGGACCCGATGGTTGTAAAAGCCGCCAGCGAACAACTGGGCTTGGAACCCACCGCCAAAACCCCGCTTGAAATTAACGATGCGGACCCTAAAAAAGGCTTAAAACCCGCTATTGAAAAACTCAAAGCCGCCGGCCTGCCGGTGACGGACGAAAACGCGTTTATTGTGGCTACCTGCGCCGATAAAGGTATTACCTTCTTAAAAGGCGAAGCCAAAGTAAACGGCATCCGCTGGGCCAAACAAAAACAAGACGCCAACGCGCCTGTTTGCGTAAACGTAAACGGCACGGCCTATCAGGTGGAATTTGACGGCGATAACGCCGCGGTCGTCAACGGGAAACGCTACGATATTTCCCTGGGCCAAGCGGCTCCGGCCGCCAAAACCGCGGCTAAACCGGCCTCCGGCGCGGCGGACACCATTAATGCCCCCGTACCCGGCGCTATCTTGCGCTTTAGCGTAAAAGACGGCGACACGGTGAAAGAAGGCCAGGAAATTTTGGTCATGGAAGCTATGAAAATGGAAACTTCCGTCAACGCCCCCAAAGCGGGTACGGTGACTTTCTTGGTAAAACAAGGCGACCAAGTACAAACCGGCCACCCGGTAGCGCAAATTCAATAGGAGAGAAAAATGGAAATTTCCAAACTATTGGAAGCTACGGCACTTTACGCCGTCACTTGGCAACAAATCGTAATGATTGCCGTGTGCTTGTTCCTGCTGTGGTTGGGCATTAAAAAGCAATTTGAACCGCTTTTGTTGGTGCCTATTGCTTTTGGCGGGTTGTTGTCCAATATTCCGGTGGCCGATATTGCCGCCCCCGGCAACTTTTTGGGCATTATTTTTAATGCGGGCATTAACACGGGCCTGTTCCCGTTGTTTATCTTTATGGCCGTAGGCGCCATGACGGACTTCGGCCCGCTGATTGCCAACCCGAAAATGGCCCTTTTGGGCGGTGCCGCGCAGTTTGGTATTTTTGCCACGCTGATTGGCGCTATTGCCATGAACGGTATGCACGTTGAAGGTTTGGGCTACACGTTGCGCCAAGCGGCTTCTATCGGCATTATCGGCGGGGCAGACGGCCCGACGGCTATATTCTTAACCTCGCGCCTGGCGCCCGAATTATTAGGCGCTATTGCCGTGGCTGCGTATTCCTATATGGCGTTGGTGCCAATTATCCAACCGCCCATTATGAAACTGCTGACCACGGATGCAGAACGCAAAATCAAAATGCAACAGCTTCGCCCCGTTTCCAAACGGGAAAAAATCCTGTTCCCCATTGTTTTGCTTTTGCTCTGCGCGTTCTTGTTGCCGGATGCCGCGCCCTTAATCGGTGCGCTTACGTTTGGCAACCTGGTTAAAGAATCCGGCGTGGCGGAACGGCTTTCCAAAACGCTCCAAAACGAGTTTTGCAACATTGTCACCATTTTGCTGGGTTTGGCCGTAGGCTCCAAATTGCAGGCTAAATTGTTCCTTACACCGCAAACCTTGGGCATTTTGGTACTGGGCGTTATTGCGTTTTCCATTGCCACCGCTTCCGGCGTGTTAATGGCTAAACTGATGAACTGCTTTAGCAAAACCAAAGTCAACCCGCTGATTGGTTCCGCCGGTGTGTCCGCCGTGCCTATGGCGGCCCGCGTTTCCAACAAAGTGGGGCAGGAATATGACAAGAACAACTACCTGCTTATGCACGCCATGGGGCCCAATGTGGCCGGCGTAATCGGCAGCGCGGTGGCGGCCGGTATCTTACTGGCTTTCTTGGGCAAATAGTTTTACCCAAACGCAAAAATCCCCGCCAAACGGCGGGGATTTTTTTGCCCAATCACAAAATTTTACGCGCTTATTTTTACCCCTTTCCGCGGGCACAAGGGGCGCAAAGGGCATTGGGAACAAAGCGGCTTACGCGCATTACACACTTGGCGGCCGTGCAAAATCAGCGCAATCGCAATCCACCCCCAATAACGGTAGGGAATAACCCCCGTCAAATCTTTTTCCACCTTTACCGGGTCCGTCTGGCAAGTCAAACCCAGGCGGTAAGCCAAACGCTTTACATGGGTATCCACCACAATCCCTTCCGGCTTTTTGAAATAATCCCCCAACATCACATTGGCCGTTTTGCGGGCCACCCCGCGCAGGGAAAGCAAATCCGCCATATTTTGCGGCACTTCCCCGCCGAAAACATCACAAATGCGCCGGGAGCTTTCTATTAAGGAAAGCGCCTTACTGTGGTAAAATCCGGCCGAGTGGATGATTTTTTCCACCGCCTGGATGTCCGCCTGCGCTAACGCCTGCGGCGTGGGATACGCCGCAAACAGCGCCGGAGTAATGGTATTCACGCGCGCGTCCGTGCATTGGGCGGACAAAATAACCGCGCAAAGCAACTGCCAAGCGTTTGCATGGTGCAACGGAATAATATGTTTGGGATACAGCTTTTTTAAGGCGCGGATAAGCGGCAGCGTGTCCGGCTTGGGGTTAGCGGGCATAACGGCTCCGCAGGCGGTTCCACGCATAAGCCGCCGCCAAAAAGGCTAAATTTACCAAAATAATGGTAGCGCCGGACGGTATATCAAACAAAAAGGATAAAAACACGCCCGCCCATACCGCCAGTACCGCCAGTACCACCGCCCACGCCAACACTTGCTTAAACGTGCGCGCGAGCATCAGCGCCGCCACCGGCGGAATAATCAGCAGGGCGGAAATCAGAAAAATCCCCACCACCTTAAACGTAAGCACCACGGCGGCGGAAGTAATCAGCGTAAGCGTTAAATCCATGGCTTGCACATTAATCCCGCGCGTATGCGCAAACGGCGCATCAAACGAAGCGGACACCAAATCCCGGTAGAAAAAGGTTAAAAAGAACAGCAAAATAGCCAACAGCACCGCGCACAAGACGGCTTCGTCCCAACCTACCGTCAAAATACTGCCGAACAGGTATCCCAGTAAATCCGTATTAAACCCGCCCGCGAGCGCCGTAATAAACAGGCCGACAGCCAACCCGGCCGCGCTGACAATCCCAATCGCCGCATCCCCGTAAATGCGGAATTTTTCCGCCAGTTTCAAAATCCCCACGGAAGACACCATCACCACCGGGATAGATACATACACCGGCGAGGCCCCCAACAAAAGCGCCGCCGCCACCCCGGTTAAACACACATGGCTCAGGCCGTCCCCAATCAAAGAGAGCCGTTTTAAGACGAGAAACACGCCCAGTATCGCACAGATTGCCGCCGCCAAAGACCCCGCCAACAACCCACGCTGCACAAAGCCATAACTTAAAAATTCACTAATCATGGAGCGCCTCCCCACATCCCCCCAACGGACAATGCCCCTCATTATGCAGATGGTCTATAGTATGTTGGGCAAATGCCCCCAACTTGGCCGCCACCGCGGACGATTGGCAAAATTCCTGTTTGGTTCCATAAAAAACCAACTCTTTATCCACATACATAAATTTAGAGATGTATTTTCCCACCTCGCCGGTATCGTGCGTGATTAATAAAATAGTCACGCCGTGGCGGGTATTCAATTCCCCTAATAAATTAAAAAATTCTTCCCGGCTGCCCGCATCCAACGCGGCGGACGGTTCATCCAAAATAAGCAGTTGGGGTTTGCTGACCAACGCGCGCGCCAACAGTACGCGCTGTTGTTGGCCGATAGACAAATCGTGAAAAATCCGTTTGGCATAATCCAACGTGTTGGTTTTACGCAGGGCCTCATACACATTGCGCAGGTTGGACATCCGCACCCCGCTTTGCAGGCGGTTAAATTCCAACCCCATAAAAACTACTTCTTCTACGGAAATGGGAAAACGGCTCTGCGCTACCGGGCTTTTTTGCGCCAGATAGCCTATTTTTTGCCAATCCTTAAATTGCGCAAGCGGCGTGCCGAACAGGCGGATTTCCCCCTGGCCTTTTTCCAAACCCAACAAAACTTTTAACAAGGTGGTCTTTCCGCCGCCGTTGGGGCCGATAAGCCCCACATAATCCCCGGCTTCCACCTTAAAATTAATGCCGTCCAACACCCAGGCGGATTCATACTTAAACCGCACGTTTTCGGCTTCTATTACGCTTTGCATTGTAAACCCCTTGCCAAATTGGTTAAATTGCGGCGCATAAACTGCGCATAAGTGGTATGGGCTGCCACATCTTGGCGGCTGACGTGCTCCACCGTATACAAAGGCAGCACTTGCGCGCCGGTTTCACGCGCCACCGTAGCGGCTAAATTTTGGGCAATTTCTTCTTCCGTAAACACATATTTTACGCCGCTTTGGCGCACTTGTTTAATCACTCCGGCCAATTTGCGTACGGAGTGTTCCCCGTCGTGCGAAGTGCCCGCCAGGGCCGTCAAATGCAACCGGTACCGCGCGGCCAAATTGCCAAACGCCAAATGGCCGATATGCACCATTTCGCGGGTTTGGCAAGCGGATAACACGCGGGAATATTCCGCATCTAATTCGTCCAACTCCTTCAAAAACAGGGCCAGGCGTTCTTCAAAAAAAGCGCGGTTGGCCGGGTCCTGCTCACTCAAAGCCGCACTTACGGAACGGGCAAACGGACGCATATTGTCAAAATCCATCCAAATATGCGGGTCTTTGGACGGCGCCGCGCCGTTAGCCGCCTCCACCACCGCGGCACCGGGGCGGACGCTGGATAAAATATCTTTCACCCACGGCTCCAACCGTTGGGACACATACACAAATACCCCGGCCGAATGAACGGCAATAATGGTGCCGGGGGTCGGCTCAAAAGAGTGCGGCTCCGCATTGGCGGGCAAAAGCATAGACAAATTGATTTTATCCCCCCCGATTTTCCGCGTTACCGTAAAAGCCACATAGCCGGACGTGACCACTTTTAACCGGGTGTCCTGCACCGGGGCCTGGCGGCGGGCCAGCAAGGCAATCAGCCCCGCCACACCAACCGCCGCTATTATTAAAAGTCTGACAAAAAACACTTTTTTGAATTTCATAAAATAATCCTTATATATATTATACTTTTTTGCATACCCGTCTTGTGGGGCAGTTATTTACTATAATGTAAAAAATACAGGAGGAAAAATACATGAGTTATTTGTTGGCGTTTTGTTTGGCCCTTTGTTGGGGCACGGCCTTTTTGGCTTCAAAAAATATGGTGGAAGCGTTGCCGCCGTATTGGAGTACCTTTTTCCGCGTGTTAGCGGGTTTTATGTTTTTTGTTGTTTTTTACGGCGTACAACGCAAAAACCTCAAATGCCCGGTTAAAGAATTGTGGCGTCCGTGGACCATTGGATTCTTGCTTATTTTGTTCCCGTTTGCGGCTATTTCCTGGGGGCAGCGTTTTGTGGCGCCCACGATTGGCGGCATTTTTAACGGCACCGTGCCGATATGGTCTTTTATTGCCGGGGCTATTTTGTTAAAAGGCGTAGACCGCTTTACCTGGCGCCGCGCCGCCGGGGTGAGCGTGGGGTTAGCCGGGTTATTATGCACGGTATGGCCGTCGCTTTCCATCGGGCATGACAAATGGGCTATGTACGGTTGCACCGCCATGCTTTTAATGGCGTGGTCTTACAGCTTGGGCAACGTGCTGACCAAAAAAATTATGGTGGATAACCAATCCGTTTCTTTGGAAGCCAACACCTTCCACCAGTATTTGTTTTCTGCCGTGGTATTATTCGTGGTGGCGTTTGTTGCGGAACCGTTCCCGGCCGCAAGCGCGTTCAGCCCCAAAGTGGTTTTATCCATTTTAAGCGCGGGTATTTTCTCGTCCGCGGTGGCGTTTTTGCTGATGGTAGCCCTGATTAAACGCTGGGGGGCCACGCGTATGGCATCCGTCACTTATTTTACGCCGGTGGTGGCCATGGGCAGCGATATTATCGCCCGCGGGCGTATGCCCTCCGGCTTGGAACTGATTGGCCTGGGCATTATTTTTATCAGCCTGTTCCTCATCCAAAAGCCGGTAGAAGCCAAATAAGAGCGCTTTTTATTGCAGCCAGGTAAGCTCCCGTTTATACAGCGGGGCTTACCTTTTTTATGCCTTACGCGCAACAGGCGCAAACCCCTATTGGAATAACCTAAAAAAATACTGTGTAAAAACGGCTATTTTTGCCGGAATAAATGCTACAATATAATAGCTAAAGAATATCCTGCTAATTTGATAGAGTTTATTTTCTAAAGGGTGAGGTATAAGTATGACACAAAATTTATCGTCTACCGCATTTGTAAAACCCGCGGAAAAAGACGCACAAGCCGAAGTAAACATCCCGGCTTCTTACGGCAAAACGGAAAGTTTCCTGCTGCCGAAGGACCCGGCGTGGTTGTTCCTGTTTTGGGAAATTACCGCCGCTACCATAGAATGTATTAAAAGCCAATACAGCGCGGACCTGTTAAACGCCGCCAAAACGATTATCCGTTTGTACGACGTGACCGGCGTTCCGTTTTTTGACGGTTCCAACGCGGTGCAATTTTATGATATGCCCGTTATTTTTGAAGCCCGCAGCTGGTACATCAACGCCCCCGCAACCGGGCGCAGCTATGTGGCGGATTTGGGCTTTTTAACGCCCGACGGCCGCTTCATTTTAGTTTCCCGCAGCAACCAAACGCTACTGCCGCCCGGCAAAATATCCGACATCATTGATGATAAATGGATGATTGTGGAAGGGGACTTCCAAAAACTCTTAAAACTCTCCGGCGCGGACTACATTGGTCTGGGCGCCAGCGAACGGATGCAAGTGGTGGGCCAACGTTGGAAACTGACCGAGCTGACCACCTCCGGCGCGCCGACCAGTTGGTCCTCTTTTGCGCTCCACACGCAAACCCCGCAAACGGACGAGGACATCTGGCTCAAGGCGGATTGTGAAATTATCATTTACGGCTCCGCCTCTAAAAACGCCACCGTTTCCATTAACGGCCAAATTATTGAATTAAAAGAAGGCAAATTTTCTATCCGCCAACACCTGCCCGCCGGCAGCGTGGTGGACTTACCCATTAAAGCCCAAAACGCCAAAGGGGATAAAGTCCGCCAAATCAACATTAAAGCGCTACGCGAACAGGGGAAATAACTATGGGAGCAGAAAAAGGCTATTTAGCGCTGGTATTACACGCACACTTGCCGTTTATTAAGCACCCGGAATACCCGGACTTTTTGGAAGAAGACTGGTTTTATGAAGCCATGGTGGAAACCTACCTGCCGCTGTTAAATGTATTTGAAAATTTACAGGCGGAAGGAACGGATTTCCGTTTAACCATGTCCTTAACTCCGCCGCTTTGCAATATGATGTCGGACCCGCTGCTTATTGAGCGTTTCCGCCATTATTTGAACCAACGCATTGAGCTTTCTTCCAAAGAAATTGAACGCACCCGCAACACCGCGTTTGAAGCTGTTGCCAAAATGTATTATGACAAATTCCGCCGCTTTCAGGATTTGTTTGAAAACCGCTACCACGGGCATATTTTGGAAGGGTTTAAGAAATTTCAAGATTTAGGCAAACTGGAAATTATTACCTGCTGTGCCACGCACGGCTATTTGCCGCTTATGGTGCATAAAGAAAGCGTAAACGCCCAAATTAAAACCGCCGTGACGGACTACCGCAGCCGCTTTGGCCGCAGCCCGCGCGGGATTTGGCTGGCCGAATGTGCCTACAACCCGGGCGACGATAAATTCCTGCGGGACGAAGGCATCCGCTTCTTCTTTACGGAATCGCACGGCGTTCTGCACGGCACCCCGCGGCCCAAATACGGCATTTATGCCCCGGTATACTGCCCGCAAACGGGCGTGGCGGCTTTTGCGCGTGATATGGAATCGGCCCAACAGGTGTGGAGCGCCGAATCCGGCTACCCCGGGGACCCGCGCTACCGCGAATTTTACCGCGATTTAGGCTACGATTTGGATTACGACTACATCAAGCCCTACCTCCATTCGGACGGCGTACGCCGCAATATCGCCATGAAATACTATAAAATTACCGGCAAAGTACCGCTGAACCAAAAACAGCCGTACAACCCGCACGAGGCGCGCGAAGTGGCCGCCCAGCACGCCGGCAATTTTATGTTCAACCGCCAAAAACAGATTGAATATTTAAGCACGCTGATTGACCGCAAGCCGTTGGTCGTTTCCATGTATGATGCGGAGCTCTACGGCCATTGGTGGTACGAAGGGATAGAATTTTTGGAATTTTTATTCAAAAAAATCTATTACGACCAAAAAGATATTAAGCTCGTCACCCCCAGCGAATACTTGGCTATGTACCCGGTCAACCAAACGGTGCAGCCGTCTATGTCCTCTTGGGGTGATAAAGGCTACCACGACGTTTGGCTCAACAGCGGCAACGATTGGATTTACCGCCACTTGATTAAAGCGGCCGAACGCATGATGGAAATGGCAAACCGTTTCCCGAATGCGGACGGGCTTTTGCGCCGTGCGCTGAACCAACTGGCGCGGGAATTAATGCTGATGCAGTCTTCCGACTGGGCATTTTTAATGACCACCGGCACCGCAAAAGAATATTCCACCAAACGCACCAAGGACCACATCAACCGTTTTAATGAGTTGTACGAACAAATCAACGGCAACCGCATTAACGAAGCGTATGTGTATGACTTGGAACAGAAAGACTCTATCTTCCAACACATGGATTATAACGTCTATGCCAGCGCGGCGAAAGACGCCGTACTGAAAAAATACTAATCAGCCGTTTGCTTTTCCTCCGCGGTCCGTCGGGCCGCGGATTTTTTTGTCTATCCGGGCCATTTGGGCCCAGGCCCAATTTGGGTCTAAAGACTCTTTTTCTTGCGGGGTTGTTTTACTATACTAAGAGTAATGAAAACATTACTTATAGCCTTATTGTTAGTATCCACTCCATGCGCGAGTGTTTTTGCCCAGGGACCTTTCAGAAATCTCCCCAAGGTCCTTACTAAACAGGTTATTAAACGCTCTTCCAAAAAGGCGGCCAACACCTTGAAAGCACGCATGAAGGCCACCCGTACCAAAGCTACGAAGTTGGCCATGACCGGCGACCACATAGAGTTGCTCATGCAAAAAACTGCCGCTAAAGATTTATTAGCCCGCCGGTACATCTATAACCAGGAAATCCAACACATGGCCAAAACGTTGCCCCAGGTGCAAGCCTTGGCAACCTCCCCGAATAAGGCCTTGTTAGCCACAGTAAAAACCCTGATACAAGATAAAGTAATTAACCAAACGTTAAAAACTACCTTGTTATCTTTAATGGCGAAAAGAAAGTATACCCAAATGGCACAAGAACTGGCCGATTATTACGCCGTGCCGTTAGATAGAGATTTATTAACCTTATCCAAAAAAAGCACGCGGGAACTGATGGTGGACAGTGCGTTGCGCTACGCCAAACGGCATCCGCACAAACCCAACTTGCCGTTGAGGGAGCTGTTAAAATCCAGCAAAGTAAGCCCCCGCACCAAAGCCAACATCCAACGCTTTTTGGATAATTCGGTCTTGCTGAACCAATTTCCCGATGAATTTAGAAACTTTGTACGCTCCGCGCATAAACAACATTATAAAGGATTGCGCCAGGCGCTCAACTCCAAGGGAATCCAAACGTCTATACAGGCTTATAACCAAACGATTGAAAAATTGAGCCGTTTTGTTGCTAAAAACAAACGCCAACCCTGGTGGAACTCCAACCAGGCCGAACGCAACCTATACAATAAAATACAATTACTGGTGGTGCATAATGTGACTAATACCTTTTATGAAGCGGAAGTTGCCAAGCAAAAAATCCGCAACATTTTAGCCAAATATCCCCACCGCTCCTTTGAAGCTTTTTATAAAGATTATTCTTCCTTTATAAAAACCAATCACCGTAAGCCGGAGATGATTACCGTCCACCCGCAAGCCAGCAAACGCGAACGGCAATTATATGAAGAAATGATGTACTTTACCATAGAAGGGAAACTGAAATAACAGTTTTAGATACACCAAAGCCCGGGGCCGCTAAAATGCCCCGGGCTTTTTTGTTCCTAAAAGGATTTACGCAGGTTATAAATACGCCCTGTTTACTCATGACAGACAAAAACCCCCGCGTTTACACGCAGGGGCCTTATATAAAGAACCGGGAATTATTTATATTCCAGTTTTACCAATTTGTATTTTTTGGGTCCGCGCGGCAGTTCCACCGTAAAGGTTTCCCCCTGCTTTTTACCCAATACCCCGCTGGCTAACGGAGATTTAACCGATAACAACCCTTTATCCGGGTTGGATTCCATAGAGCCTACTAACGTATAAGTAAATTCAATATCGGCTACTAAATCTTTCAGCGTCACCGTGGCCCCGATGCGGGCTTCGCTGCGGTCCACCGCCAAATCATCCGTAATTTCGGCATTGCGCAGTTTCATTTCCAAATCGTCAATCCGGCGTAAGGTTTCCGCTTGTTTTTCTTTGGCGGCATGATACTC
>CAKUDJ010000004.1 GCA_934644855.1 uncultured Elusimicrobiales bacterium | reverse complement strand
CGCTTATACCGCGCAGTTTTTGGAAAATTTAATTCAAAAAGACCCCGCCCAAAGAGTATTTCATCAAGCCGTGCAGGAAGTAGTTTCTACCCTCACGCCCGTTTTACAACAAAACCCCA
This sequence comes from uncultured Elusimicrobiales bacterium, assembly GCA_934644855.1. GTDB lineage: Bacteria > Elusimicrobiota > Elusimicrobia > Elusimicrobiales > Elusimicrobiaceae > Avelusimicrobium. The sequence continues at coordinate 13,676 of CAKUDJ010000004.1, read as the reverse complement.
AATATATGAAAGAACGTATTTTGGAGCGCATTGTAGAGCCGGAACGCACCATTATTTTCCGTGTGCCGTGGCAAGATGACAAGGGTGAAATTCACGTCAACCGCGGTTTCCGCGTGCAATACAACAGCGCCTTGGGGCCGTATAAAGGCGGTATGCGTTTCCACGCCACCGTCAACCAGGACGTGCTGAAATTTTTAGGGTTTGAACAAGTGTTCAAAAACAGTTTAACCACGCTCCCGCTGGGCGGCGGAAAGGGCGGCAGCGATTTTGACACCCGCGGCAAAACGGACAGCGAAGTCATGCGTTTTTGCCATTCTTTTATTAACGAACTTTACCACCATATCGGCTATCATACCGACATCCCCGCCGGAGATTTAGGCTGCGGGGCGCGGGAAATCGGCTATATGTTCGGCCAGTACAAAAAACTGACGAACGATTTTACCGGCGCGTTTACGGGTAAAAAACCCAACTGGGGCGGCAGCCTTTTGCGCCCGGAAGCCACCGGCTACGGGGTGGCGTATTTCGCGCAAGAAATGCTGCGCCACAAAGGCGATAGTTTAGAGGGCAAAACGTGCATTATTTCCGGCGCGGGCAACGTGGGCATTTACGCCATGGAAAAGCTGACCCAACTGGGGGCCAAAGTGGTGGGGCTCATGGACTATGACGGCAGTATTTACGACGAACACGGCATAGACGAAGATAGCCTGGCGTACCTGAAAGATTTAGTATTTGTGCGCCGGGGCAGTTTGAAAGATTACGACAAAAAATTCCCCGGGGCCCACTTTAGGCCCGGCAAAAAAACGTGGGATATTCCGTGCGATTACGCTTTTCCCACCGCGTGCGAAAACGAACTGGACGGGCAGGACGCCCAACTGCTGATTGATAACGGTTGTAAAGGCGTTTGCGAAGGCTCCAATATGCCCTGCACGCCGGAAGCGATAGAGCGCATTAAAGCGGCCAAACTGTTGTATTCCCCCGGTAAAGCGTCCAACGCGGGCGGGGTGGCGGTATCCGGCCTGGAAATGACCCAAAACAGTATGCGCGTATATTGGACCCGCGAAGAAGTGGAAAAATACCTCCAACGCATTATGAACAGTATTCACCAAAACTGTTTGGAAGCCGCCGCCATGTACGGGATGCCCGGGGATTATATGGCCGGGGCCAACATCTTCGGATTCAAAAAAGTGGCGGATGCCATGATTGACCAAGGGCTTGTGTAAAGCCGTTTGCCCCCATGTTTTGAAACCCCGCACTCCGTTAGGCGTGCGGGGCTTTTTGCGGTGCGGAAAAATTCCCTTAAAAATCCGCCGGATTTTAGGCGCAAATAAAAAAGACCCGCGCCCCCAAAGGGAACACGGGCCACAAACAACCGATACCCCAGATTCTGTCAACCCTTGCGGGCTGTGATAACCATTACTCTAAGCGGCCTACTTGGTCACGAACGCGGGCAGCGTGTGGACCGGCTTGGCCTTGCTCCATGCGGGGTTTACCGTGCCATAGCCGTTGCCGGCTATGCGGCGGGCTCTTACCCCGCCATTTCACCCTTACCCTTGCGGGCGGTATACTTTCTGTTGCACTTTCCGTCCAACGGGGATATGGCCCCGCCGTCCCGCCTTTTCAAGCGGCGCACTGCCTTGTGGAGTCCGGAAGTTCCTCCCCCGGAGCCGGAACCGGCCGGGGGCGGTTATCTGGGTTGTTTGTAAATCTTAAAAATTCTACCAAATGCCGCGCCCAATTAAAAGCCGCCGAATAAGTCCGGCTGCTCGGGCCCTTTGGTTTTTTTGGCGGGCGTGCGCGGTTCCTGCCGCACCACCGGCTTTACTTCCACCCCGTTTACGCTATTATCCGGGGCGGACGGGGTTAAAATTTCTTCGTCTTGCGGCAGGCGGACAATCGGGTTGAACCCCAACGATTGCTTGGCATCCATAGCTTTGTTTGCCAGGGCGTCCGGCGCTTTGTTTAAGTGGCGCAAAACGTGTTGGATATGGATAGTAAACCGCGCCGCCAATTTGCGTATAACCGCCATGCGGGCCGCCAAATCCGGGTGTTTTATTTTATATTCGCCCAAATACTGCTTAACCAGTAATAAAGAATCGGATTGGATAAATAATTCCGTGGCGCCCAACTCCCCCGCTTTAATCAGGGCCAATTTTAAGGCGGTGTATTCGGCCTGGTTGTTGGTGCAATGCGGCATAAAATGCCCTTCTTGCGCCAAAATTTTCCCCTCCGGGCTGCAAATGACATACGCCGCTGCGCCCGGGCCCGGATTGCCGCGGCTGCCGCCGTCTATATTTATCTTTATTTTCATACGTTATATTTTAGCAAATATCCCCAAAAATACCCCGGCGCACTTTTTACAGGCCGGGGAATTTGTAAAACTTAATTTTTCGGTGGCACGGGGGGCAGCGGTTTGGGGGGCAGCGTGTCCACCGCCGGGGCGGAAAGCGGAATACTGAACCAAAAAGTAGCCCCTTGGCCCAAGCCGGCGCTTTCCACGCCAATCGCGCCGTTGTGCGCGTTTACAATTTCCTGTGCAATGGAAAGGCCCAAGCCCCAACCTTGCTTTTTCATATTGCGGTCATTGCCGGCCTGGTGGAATTTTTGGAAGATTTTTTCCTTTTCCCCATGGCAAATACCGGGGCCGTTATCGGACACGGAAAAAAATAAATTTTTATCCTGCGTGTAATAGCGCACGTCCACCCGCCCGCCGGACGGGGCAAATTTAATAGAGTTCCCTAACAAATTATTTAACACTTGCGAAATGCGGAAACGGTCTGCATATACGGTAATTTCTTCCGGGAATTCATACGTTTGCAAAAAGATGCCTTTTTTCTGCGCGTTGACCGTTTGCAGGGTGACTACATCCGTCATCAGCGCGTTAAATACAAAACTCTTAAAATCCATTTTGAATTTGCCGGATTCTATCATGGAAATATCCATTAGATCCGCCATCAGCAGGTTCATATTGTCCGTAGCTTTGATAATGTTATTAAGGGCAACTTGGTCGTTATTGCCCATGCCGCCTTGGGGGTTATCCATCATCAGCACGGACGTAAAACCCTGAATAGAAGAAAGCGGTTGGCGCAAATCGTGCGCGACGATAGACATAAATTTACTGCGGATGTCGTTTAAGCGGCTGAGTTCCTGGTTGGATAAGCGCAGTTTTTCCACCATACCTTCCAAAATATTCACCTTGCCGGAAAGCTGCTGCTGCAAAGAGGCAATTTGCTGTTGGTAATTATGTTCCGCTTTCATAATGGTACGGTTCATTTTTTTAAGCACAAATTTGCGTGTTATCCAATACGTCAGCAAAGAAAGTGACGCCGCCACCAACAAAGAGTAAGAAACAAATATTTCAAACATACGCGTATACCTCTCAATCTATTTTTTCGCCTAACACAGCTTCCAGGCGGGCGCGGGAAACGGCCCCCTCCCGGATTAAATGTGCGGGATTCTGCGCCAAATTAATTACGCTGGATGCCACCGGGGAAAGCGTGCCGCCTAAAAAAATATAGTCCGCTTTGCCGTCAAACGTTTGCAGAATGTCCTTTTCCTGCGTGAGCGTAGGCTGCCCGTGTAAATTGGCGCTGGTGGAGGCCATCGCCCCACCCATTTGAGTTAATAATTCTACCAAAAAACGGTTCCCGGGCACCCGAATTCCCAACGCTTCAAACCCGCGCAGGAGCGGTTGCCCCGCCGCATTGGCCTGCAAAATAACGGTTAAGGCGCCGGGCCAAAACGCTTGCGCCAGTTTTTGCGCTTGCGGGCTCCACGCGGTGATGGCCTTTGCCTGTTCCACCGTGCCCGTCAAAATCTGCAACGCTTGGCCGGCCGGGCGGTTTTTAAGGGCGTAAATGCGGGAAATGGAGTCCCCGTTAAACGCATAAGTGCCTATACCGTATACCGTATCCGTCGGAAAAACCGCCACTGCGCCGCGGGCTATATCCTGCGCGGCGCGCGCCAGTTGCGCGCCCGTCAAATCGGCGGCGTTAAAAATCTGTGTCTTCATTTTTTTCTTCCTTGCGGGGGCGGTCTATAATCATTACAAATTCCCCCTGCACTTTATGCTTTTTGCCCAAATCCGCCGACAATCCGGCCGCCGTACCGCGGAGCCATTCTTCGTACACTTTGCTGAGTTCCCGCGCTAAAATAACCGGGGTGTCTTCCCCCAAGGTTTTGGCAATCAGCCCCAACATTTTAATCACGCGGTAGGGTGATTCATACACCACCACCGGGTTGCCCACGCCATACGCAGCAGCCAGCAATTTGGCCGCGCGCCCGGGCTTGCGGGGCAAAAACCCCAAAAAGGTAAACGCTCCGCCGGTAATCCCCGCCCCGGCTAGCGCACACGCCACCGCGCTGGGGCCGGGCAGCGAAGAAACTTTAACCCCCTTTTCCACCGCCGCTTTCACGAGCCGCCAACCCGGGTCGGAAATGCAGGGGGTGCCGCAATCGGACACCAACGCACACGTTTTGCCGCTTTCCAATACTTCCGTGCAGCGGCGGATAGAAAAATCGTCATTTTCGTTATAACGGTACGTCGGTTTAGAAATAGCAAAATGGGAAAGTAAAATTTGGGTGCGGCGGGTGTCTTCGCACAGTACGGCATCACACGTTTTTAATACCTCTAACGCGCGCAGGGTAATATCTTGCAAATTCCCGATAGGGGTAGGCACAATATAAAGCATATATAAAGTATATAAAAAAACGCGCCGCCAAAAACAAATACAAAAAAAATCCGCTTATATATAGCGTTATTTTGTAAAATAATAGTTTGTTATTTATATTACAAAGAAAGAGGAAAAACAGGAAGCAATGTCTAGGATTTTATCCAAAATTAAGTTAAACACATTCGCCATTATTTTGGCCATTATCGGCGTAGTAGCCGTTATGACGTGGATTGTGCCCAGCGGCGCGTATGAAAAAATGGATGTAGACGGCCGCCAAGTGGTAATTGCCGGAACGTATCACCCGGTGCCCGCCAACCCGCAAGGGTTGTTTGATGTATTAAAAGCCCCCATTCAAGGTTTTTCCAACACGGCGGAAGTGGTGGTGTTTCTGCTCGTCATCGGCGGGGTGTTAAGCGTGGTGGAAAAAACCGGGGCAATCGCCGCCGGGATTCACGCCGCCAGTGCGTTTTTCCAACGCCGCCCCAAACTGCGCTTTTTGTTTATTCCTTTGGGTATTATCACTTTTTCGCTCTGCGGGGCCACCTTTGGTATGTGCGAAGAAGCGCTAATCTTTATCCCTATTTTTATCCCGTTGGCGCTTTCCCTGGGGTATGACTCTGCCCTGGGTACCGCCATTCCGTTCATTGGCGCGGGTGTGGGGTTTGCGGCCGCGTTTACCAACCCGTTTACGGTGGGTATTGCACAAGGTATTGCGCAAGTGCCGTTGTATTCCGGCATCGGCTACCGCTTTATTATTTGGATTATCTGCACCAGCGTTGTAATTACCTGGTTAAGTTTCTATGCGCGCAAAATCCGCAAAAATCCGCAAGCCAGTTTAACGTATGATTTTGATATTGAAAAACGCAAAGAGCTGAAACTCAACAAAGAAGAAACCCGCATGACCCGCCGCCAAAAACTGGTGCTTTTGGCTTTTGGGTTAGGTATGGTTGGGTTAGTAGTGGGTGTATTAAAACCGCAAATTTGCAGTATGATTAAAGGCCTGTGGGGTGTGGACTTAATGGAAATGCTCCACTTGGAAGCCACCGGCTGGTACATTACGGAAATTGCCGCCTTATTTTTAGGTATCGGCTTTTTGTGCGCCATCCTCGGCCGTATGAAAATGGGCCAATTTAACGACGCATTCTTTGAAGGGGTGCGCGGCATGGCGGAAATTGCCATGCTGCTGTGCTTTGCGCAGGCCATTGTGCTGATTGCCAACAACGGGCATATTTTGGATACGCTACTGGAGTATATGTCCGGCCTGATTAAACATTTGCACCCGGTGTGCGCTTCTTGGGCGGCCATGATGCTGCAAACGGTGATAGACTTTTTTATCCCGTCCGGCTCCGGCAAAGCGGTTTTGACCATGCCCATTTTGGCACCGCTGGCGGACTTAATCGGCATTACCCGCCAAACCATGGTGTTGGCATTCCAACTGGGGGGCAGTTGGCTGAATATGGTGATTCCCACGGACCCCGTGACGATTGCCGCCATCGGTTTTGCCCGCATTGCCTACGGCAAGTGGCTTAAATGGATGTTGCCGCTGCTGGTGTTGATGTATTTATTATCTTTTGCTTTATTGGTGCCGCCGTATTTAATGAAGTGGCAATAAGCACTTTTTTATCCCGCCGCAATTTTTGGGGCTACACCCCTTGTTTGAGCCGGCGGGATAATTTTATGTAAAACAAGCCGTACTTAAAGAGGAAAACAAAGAAAAAATGAAAAAACTGCTGTGCAATACTTATTTCCTGGTCTTTGCCATTATGTTGTTTGTGGCGGCGCTGACCTGGATTGTGCCCCCCGGCCAATACAACCGCGTGGAAAAAGACGGCAAAACCTATGTGCAAGCCGGCTCCTACCACCAGGTACCCGCCAATCCGCAAGGCATCGGCGTATTAAAAAGCCCCATAGAGGGCTTTACCCAATGCGCGGAAATTATCGCGTTTATTTTAGTAGTCGGCGCGTCATTTACCGTTCTGGAGCGCACCGGGGCTATTAATACGGTCATCAAAAAAATAAGCCGTTTATTTTCCACCCACCCCCAATACCGTAAGTTTTTTATTCCCGCGTGTATGTTTATGTTCTCGCTATGCGGGGCGATGTTCGGCATGGAAGAAGAAACGCTCATTTTTATTCCCATTTTTATCCCGTTGGCTATTTCCCTGGGGTATGATACCGTGGTGGGAATGTCCATTCCGTTTATCGGGGCGTTTACGGGGTTTTCCTCCGCATTCGTCAACCCGTTTACGGTGGGTATTGCCCAAACCATTGCCGAGCTGCCCATGTATTCCGGCTGGGAACTGCGCCTGGGTGTTTGGTTTTTGTTTACCGCGGTAGTGGCTGCCTTTTTCAGCATTTACGGGGAACGCGTCCGCAAAAACCCGACCAAAAGCTTAACCTATAAAATGGATTTGGAAAAACGCGCCGAACTGCAAGTGATTAATGACGTAGTGGCGGACGAATCCTTCCGCCTGACGCGGGCGCATAAACTGGTGTTGGCCTCGTTTGCGGCGGGCATGGGCATCCTGTTTTTCGGCATCATCAAATACCAATGGTATATGACGGAAATTGCCGCTGTGTTTTTGGGCGTGACGATTGCCGCCGCGTATTTTGGCAAGCTGAATATAAACCAAAGCACGGATGCCATTATTGCCGGGGCGCAATCCATGATAAGCGTATGTATTTTAATGGCGCTCGCGCGCTCCATTGTAATTGTGGCCGCCAACGGTTATATTTTGGATACGTTCCTGCACTCCATGACCAAAAGTATCGGGCTGTTGCCGTCCGTTTTGGCTCCGCAAGCTATGTTTATCATCCAAACGCTACTCAATGTTTTTATTGCCTCCGGCTCCGGCCAAGCGGTTTTAACTATGCCGATTATGGTTCCGCTGGGGGATTTGGTGGGCGTATCGCGCCAGGTGGTTATTTTGGCCTATCAGTTTGGGGAAGGTTGGGGCAACCCGGTTATCCCCACGGCTCCCGTCACCATGGGCGCTTTGGCCTTGGCGGGGATTTCTTACCCCCAATGGGTAAAATGGTTTATGAAGTTGGAACTTATTTTAATCGCTTTATCCATGGCGGTACTTATCCCGGCGTATTATATTTGGTAAAATAAAGGGGTCCTTCGGGGCCCCTGTTTTTGAAGGAAGCACTATGCTACCCAAACTGACTACCTTAACTTATTTGGCCTGGCAAGACTGGACCGTATTTTTTTTAATTCTGGCGCTTACGGCCGGCGTGGCCGTTTACGGCAATATCCGCTTGAAAAAAGGCGGCAACAAAGCCCTGGATTACCTGCTGATGGGCCGCCGCCTGACGCTGCCCCTGTTTGTAGCCACCCTGGTAGCCACCTGGTACGGCGGCATTTTCGGCGTGAATGAAATTACGTTCAACTACGGCATTTACAACTTTGTGACACAAGGTGTTTTTTGGTATGCGGCATATATTATTTTTGCCTTGTTTATTGCCAACAAAGTGGCGGCCTACCAATCCATTACCCTGCCGGATTTAGCCGGGCGGATGTTCGGCCCCAAAGCTGCCAAAACCGCCGCGGTTTTTACATTTTTTTACATTACCCCCATTGCCTATGCGTTAAGTTTGGGGATGTTCTTAAATATGGTGTTCGGTATCAGCATTTTGCAAGGTATGATACTCGGCACGCTGTTTTCGTGCTTATACTCGGTATGGGGCGGCTTTAAGAGCGTGGTATTTTCCGACGTGGTACAATTTGCCGTTATGTGCCTGGCGGTGCTGTTGGTGGTGATATTTTCCGTACACGCCTTCGGCGGGTGGGGATTCTTAAAAGCAAATTTGCCGCCCGGGCATTTTACCTTAACCGGCGGAAACGGCATTATGAACACGCTGATTTGGGGCTTTATTGCTTTATCCGCACTGATAGACCCCAGTTTCTACCAACGGTGTTTTGCGGCACAGTCCCCGGCCGTTGTAAAAAAAGGTGTTTTAATTTCCACCTTTATTTGGTTTTGTTTTGATTTGTGCACCACGGCGGGCTCCCTGTATGCGCGGGCCTTACTGCCGGATGCCCACCCCGGGGAAGCCTACTTCTTTTACGCCATACAACTTTTGCCCACCGGCCTGAAAGGCTTTTTTGTGGCCGGCATTTTAGCCATTATTTTATCTACCTTAAACTCTTTTTTGTTTATTGCGTCCAATACATTAAGTTTTGACTTATTAAGAAGCCGCTTCAAAAACGTGGTATTATCCAACCGTATTTCCCTGTTTGCCGTGGGGGCGTTGGCCGTTGTGCTAGCCACGGCTTTTAACGGGAGTTTTAAGGAAATTTGGCTCACGCTCGGCTCGTACTTTTCGGCTTGTTTATTGGTGCCTATTTTAATGGGATACGTCTTTCCGGGGCGCATTACGGATAACGCCTTTGTGACGGCCTCCCTCTCTAGCGCGGTAGGAATGACCGCCTGGCGCTTTTTGCCGGAGTTTCTGCGCCGCGCCCAGAGTGATTTTTGCCGGGGATTATCCGGCGCCGCACAGACGTTGGACCCTTTTTATATCGGGCTTCTTATCGGCCTGGCCGTTATTTTTATATACTGTTTAGGGAACTATGCACAACCTGTCAAACGTATTACTTATCGGTAATGGCACTTTACCCGGGGCCGCGTTGTTAGAGCGCCTGGCCCGGGAAGCCACCTTTATTTTAGCCGCGGACGGCGGGGCGGATAAAGCCCGCGCGGCGGGAATACGGCCGGACCTGGTGATTGGGGATTTGGATTCCCTGTCCTCTGCGCCGGAGCAAGTATTGCGGGTGCCCCGCCAAGATAATACCGATTTGGAAAAAGCCCTGGATTGGCTGCAAGAACACCGTGCCGGGCACGTGTGCATTGTGGGCAGCGTGGGCGGACGGTGGGATTTTTCTATTGGGAATTTTTTATCCGTTTATTCTTATTTGCCTGCACTGGATATTTATTTTGCCGGGGACGGCTGGAAAATTTATCCGCTTGTGCAGGGCACACAAAAGGCCGTGCGGCCGGGGGCGCGGGTGAGTTTAATTCCGTTTACCGCCTGCACCCGGGTAAACTTGAGCGGCACGCAATACCCCTTAACCAATGCACAACTGGCCCTGGGGCACACTGGGCGCACCTTAAGCAACTGCGCGCAACAGGCGCAAATAACCGTGCAATTTGAAAGCGGCTTTATGCTTTTGTATATAGAAGATTAACAGGCGTATTACCGAAAAAGCCTCCCGTCGGGGAGGCTTTTTTGCGTTGTGCGGACGAAACCAAAACTTAAAAGTGTTTCTTGCGGAATTGTTGGGCCGGTTTCCATCCGCCGTCTGCCGCCTGCACCACATACACGCGGGCTTTTTCCGTTTGGCCCAACGCCCAATAAACAAGCCCCAAATGATAGGCAATTTCCGGGTTTTCGTTCACAATGGCGTGGTCAATCCCCTGTAAAATATCCAATGCGCGCGCATATTCCCCGCGCCGGTAATAAACCCACCCGAGCGTATCCTGGAAAGAGCCGTCCTGCGGTTGCAAGGCTACCGCTTTTTCCGCCATTTTTTGGGCTTTTTCCAACTGAATATTTTGTTGGGCCAAACTGTACGCCCATAAATTATAAGCCGGGGCGTTATCTTCTTCCTGCGCCAGAAGGGATTGCAGTTGGGTTTCCATTTCTTTATATTTTTTTAAGCTATCCAACGTAAACGCATACGCCAGGCGGGCATCCGCATATTCCGGGCGGGCCGCCAGTATTTTTTTAAGCACACGCGCCGCCGCACGGTGTTGGCCGGCATCTTGCAAGGCCAACGCATAAAAATAGCCTATTTCCACGCTGCCGTCAAACTGTTTATAGGCTTGTTTTAAGGTGCCCAAGGCGGCTTGGGAATCCCCCATTTTTTGTTGGTAAAAACTGGCCTGCAACCACTTGCCGGAATTTTCGTTATAATCCGCCGCGGCTTGCAAATGCGCGAGCGCCTGCGGCCAATCCTGCCGTTGTTCGGCCAGCATAGCTAAAAAATAGTTGGCGTTTACATCCCGGGGGTCTGTTTGTGCGGCTTTTTGGTAATATTTTTGGGCGTTTTCCAAATCTTTCCCCACCAAATAGACGGAGCCCATGCGCGTATACATATCCGCACTTTTATAACCTATTTTTTCCAGTTGTTCGTATTCCCGCAACATAAAAAAGAAGTTGGAAGTCCGCTCAAACAGTTCCGCGCGCCCCAAGTAAGCATCTTCGTACTCGGGGTCTAAATCGGTTGCTTTATTGTAAAAGGTTAAGGCTTTTTGCGGGTCTTTCATCCGCCAGTAAATTTTGGCCATTTCCACATACACCGCAGGTGCAAGCGCAGGCACTTTTTCCGCCAAACCTTGCATTTCTTCCACGGCTTGCGGGGTGCCCTCGTACGCCAACAACAGCAAATACTGGTATGCTATGCGCGTGTCTTCCGGCGACAATTCAAGCGCCTTTTGGTAAGCTTCTTTGGCGGCGGGCAGTTGTTGTTTTTTTAACAGATAAGCGGCCCGCACGGTCCAATCGTCCGCATCCGCTTCCGGTGTGATAAAATCGGCATATTGTTCAAATTCCGGCAGGCGGTTTTGCATAATGGCGGTGGCTACGATATTGCGTTTGAGATACGCCGAATCCGGCGCTAAAGCCAGGGCTTTTTCAAACAAGACAAGGGCCTCGGGGGAATCATCCCGTTGGGCATATAAACCGTCCACAAATGTTTTATACAGGTCGGCTTCGCGCGCGCTTTGCGGCCCTAACTTAAACGCCCCCGCAGGCAGGGCAACCAATAATAAGCATATCCACCAATGTTTCATAGCATTTTCCCCATTAAAAGCGCATCTGCCGAGCCGTAAAATTGTTTCCGCCGCCCCAGCACGGTAAACCCGGCGCGCCGGTACCAGGCTTGTGCCGGGGAATTTTGCGCGTGAACCTCCAGCGTAATACGCTTTACGCCGCGCGCGGCCAAAACGGCCAGGAGTTGCGCCATTAATGCCGTGGCAATCCCGCGGCGGGTAAAAGCCGGGTCTACGGCGGCGTTTAGAATTTCGGCCTCATCCGCGGCGTAGCGGGCGCAAATAAAACCGACGGTTTTTTGTCCGTCACGCGCCGCCCATATTACGGCGCACGGTTGTTTTAATTCCCCCGCAAAGCCGTCTTCTCCCCACCCGGCGGCAAACGGCTGCCGGGCCTCTATGCGGGCCAACTCCTCCGCTTGGGCAAAAACCGCCGGTAAAAATTCCATATTATTTACCTAATAGTTCAAAGCGGGCCGGTTTCAAATAGAGCGGCTCCAACGCATCTTTTTGGTACGCGTCATTTTGCGCCACCGCCACCAAAGTTTCCGGCCGCACGATACAATCCTTAAAATCCGCCAAGGGGTAGCGCCCTTCCAGTAAAGTTTCCAAAGGCGTATGCTCTTTATCGGCCCCGGCCACAAAAAGCGGCTCCTTGCGGGCGGCCAAACGCGCCAGTAATTCTTCTCGCGAGAGCCATTGGGGGGCCTCGCTTTGCGCATTAAAAATTTGCAGGAAGTATTCTTCCCTAAACGCGTGCCACACCACCGCCAAAGAGCCCGCCGGGTTTTGGGCTTTCCACGTTAAAAAGCGTTTACTGGCGGCCACTTGCAGGCGCACGGCTTCAAACACCGTTATTCCGTACACCTTGGCCCCGCTTAAATATTTAAGCATAGAAGCAAACGTAAGCGAAATGCGTATGCCGGTAAAACGGCCCGGGCCGCGGATAATGGCCACTTTGGCGGTGTGGGTTAAATCCGCCCCCGCCTTGGTTAAAAGCCGTTGCAATACCGGGAATAACAACCGCTCCTGCTTGACCCCTTTGCGGCGGGACGCATACTTTTTGCCGCCCCGTTCCACCACGGCTACCAACGGGGAAGACGACGTATCCAACCCAATGATTACATCTTTGATACCCGGCATAATTCCTCCAGTAAATGTTCGCTGACGCGGCCAAAGGCGGATAGTTTTATTTCCCGCTCATCCCCGCCGCGCAGTATAAAATCCATTTCCAGCCTGTCGGCCGGCAGCATTTGGGCAATGGGGTCCGGCCATTCGGCCAAAATAATGGCGCGTTCGTCTTCCAGCATTTCTTCAAAACCCAAATTAAAAACTTCGCCCTCGCTCAAGCGGAACAAATCTATATGAAACAATTTAACGTGTTTGTTTTTGTATTCTTTCATCAGGCTGAAACTGGCGCTGACCGGGGAGCTTTTAAGCCCCAACGCCGCCGCCACGCCTTTTACAAACACCGTTTTGCCCGCGCCAATCGGCCCGCGCAAAAAAATAATTTCCCCCCCTTTTAATACTTGGGCGAACCGCCCGGCCAGAGCCGTGGTTTGCGCGCGGGAGCAGGTTAGTAGAGTTGCTGTTTTCATTAACGCACCGTTTTGATACACACCACGCGGCCGTTTATTTCCACGCGGTCTTGGTTGCCGGGGTCCGGCGTTTCTTTTCCGTCCACGGCAAACACATATTTATAATCTCCGCCCGTAAGCGCTACGGACGTTTCAAAATACCCTTTGCGGTATTTGGTTAAAGTGATGGGGTCTTTGCCCCAACGGTTAAAATCCGCCAACAGCTCCACTTTTTGCGCTTGGGGAGCCGTAATAAAAAAACGGCGGTATTTTACTTCCGTATTAAAATTATTTTTGGGCGGGCGGGTTTGCGCCAGCACGTCCTCTTTTTTAACGGGAGCCACCTGCGCGGCGCTTTCCAACGTGTTGCGGGTATAGGTATAAAAATCTTCCGCTTCCACAAAAAACCAGAATAGCGCCAGCGCCATTAAAATCAAAAAAACGGCAAATAAAACACCGGGTTTTTTGATTTCAATTTTCTTCATCTAAAAAGCTCCTTAAATAAAACTCCGCACCCAAACTTTCCGCCAATGCCTTTACGGCCGGGGCATCTGCGCCGGTTTTATCCACACAACTGGCCACCACTTTATCAAACCCGGCCTGGCTGCAACGCAAAATAAACTCTTTCACGCCGGAAAAGCCGTCCTCATACC
>CAKUDJ010000003.1 GCA_934644855.1 uncultured Elusimicrobiales bacterium | reverse complement strand
ATCATATATCTATATTGTATTTTGGAGACAAAACAAACATGGCAAAAAATGACCTGACAACAAGAAACTTGATGTTGGATAGTTTGAAGCAATATGCTAAAAACCGTCTCTCGCATGAGTTCATCCGCGAGCATGACGCCAAGAACGAGATTCCTTTAGACATTTTGAAAGAAATGTACGACCGCGATACGCTGGGCGTACACCTTTTGCTGATTCCCGAAGAATACAACGGCTTGGGTGGGCAAACCACCGAAATTTACCGCGTATGCGAACAGTTGGCCCGTATTGATTTGGGTATTGCTACCGGCGTTTTTGCCACCTTTTTAGGCAGTGACCCGATTAACGTGGGCGGTACGCCGGAACAAAAAGCCAAATGGTTTAAGAAAATTGCCGACGAAAACAAACTGGTTGCCTATGGCGCCACGGAAGCGGATGCCGGGTCCGACCTGGTTTCTTTGCGTACCCGTGCGGAACGGGTGGAAAAAGACGGTAAAATTGTAGGCTACAAAATTACCGGCAGCAAAATGTGGATTTCTAACGGCGGCGTAGCCGATATTTACACCGTACTGGCTTTAGCGCCGGGCGGCCCCAGTTGGTTTATTGTAGAAAAGGGCACCCCCGGTTTTACGCAGGACGCGCACGAAGACAAACACGGTATCCGCCTGTCCAACACGGCCGGATTGGCGTTTGACGAAGTGTATGTTCCGGCGGAAAATTTAATTGGTTTGGAAGAAGGTAAAGGCTTCCTGCAAGCGCAGGCCGTATTCGGCTATACGCGCTTAATGGTGGCGGCCTTTGGTTTGGGCGCCGGAGAAGAAGCCGTGGAAACGGCCCTGGTGTATGCCCAACAGCGTATTCAGGCGGGCGGCCCGCTGGCCGAAAAACAGGGCTTTATGTTAAAGCTCATTACACCGCACTATGTACGCTTTGAAGCGGCCCGCGCGTATATTGACTGGACCGCCAAACAGTTGGAAATCAACAACCACGGTTTAGCCACGGAAGGCGCTATTGCCAAATTGTATGCCACGGAATCCGGCAACAAAGCGGCCGAAGATGCCATCCAGGCGATGGGCGGTTTCGGCTACACGAAAGAATTTGCGGTAGAAAAAATCAAACGCGACGTAAAAATTACCTGCATTTACGAAGGCACTAGCGAAGTGTTGGAAATGACCATTTTCCGCGGGCGCTGGCAGGAACACCTCAAAAGCCGCGGCCAATACTATATTAAACAGGCCGAAGAATTTGAGGCTATCCACGCCCAAAACCCCAATGTGGGGGCCGACAGCGTAGCCCTGGGCTTTAGAGCCTTGGCCCGCGTGTTGGAAGACTGCCGCGCGCAAAAACTCACCCGCCACCAATATATTACATTTATGTTGGGTGATTTAATTTCCGAAGCGGAAGTGGCCGCGGTATTCACCCGCCAATGCGCCGAAGGCAAAGTGACGGAAGGCAGCCGCTTTGATTTGGCTACGTTAAGCACCATGGCGCGTGTCAACGCGCGCTTGAGCGCATTTAAGATTGCCACGGACGGCATGAAACTTATTTTGGGCGTTGGCGCGGCCAGCGCGCAGGATTTGGCGGCCTCCGTCAACCTGATTGGCATTGAAGAAAAAATGACCGGCCTTATCACGGATGAGGACGCCGTTTCCGCCAAACTCAGAGATACTTTCAAAGCATAAGGAACAGCCCGATGAACATTATTGTTTGTATTAAACAAGTACCCGATTCCACCCGCGTAAAGGTGGACCCGAAGACCGGCACCTTAATCCGCGCCGGTGTACCCAGCATTTTGAACCCGTACGACCACTACGCCTTGGAAAAAGCTTTGGCTATCAAAGCCAAAACCGGCGCTAAAGTGACCGTGCTTTCCATGGGGCCCGCACAGGCCGTGGCCGTACTGCGCCTGGCGCTTGCCCTGGGGGCGGACGAAGGCGTCCTGCTTTCCAGCCGCGCGTTTGCCGGCTCCGATACCTGGGCCACTTCGTATGCGTTGGCTATGGCTATCCGCAAAATCGGCTCGTTTGATATGATTTTGTGCGGCCAAATGGCCATTGACGGTGACACCGCCCAAACCGGGCCCGGTATTGCCTTCCATTTGGGCATTCCGCAAATTACGTTTTGCGAAAGCGTAGACAGCGACGGTTCCCATGCCGTAGTCAAAAAATTGATTGAAGGCGGCCACCAAATTTTGGAAGCGGACCTGCCCGTGTTAATTACTATGACCATGCCGGTAGATTACGCGCCGAAATATCCTTCCTTTATGGCGGCGCACAAAGCGCAAGATAAAAAGACCGTCACTTGGACGGAAAAAGAAATCGGCGCCGATATGCACAAACTGGGGCTGGAAGGCTCGCCGACCCGCGTGTCGCGCATTTTCCCGCCGGCCGCCCGCCAAAAAGGCGAAATGTTCAGCGGCTCTGCCGAAGAAATGGCCGCCAAGTTTGTAGAAATTTTGAAAAAGGAGAGTTTCATTAAATGATTCAGGTAGCTTCTAATTGTGTAGGTTGCGGCAAATGTGTAAACACTTGTCCGTTTGGGGCGCTCTCCCTGGTAAACCGCAAGGCGGTTGCCAATGCCAGCTGCACCATGTGCGGCGCGTGCGTATCCGTGTGCCCGGTCAAGGCGCTTTCCTTGCCGGCGGCCGGAGCCGCAGCTAAAAAAGACCTCTCCGCCTATAAAGGGGTGTGGGCTTTTATTGAAATTTCCGATAACGGCGTTCAGCACTCCGTCCGCCCGGTGGGCTTTGAGCTTTTATCCAAAGGGCGCGAATTGGCCGACCAGTTGGGCGAAGAACTTTGCGCGGTAGTCATTGGCGACAATGTGCAAAATTATTTTGCCGATTTGTCTGCTTACGGCGCGGATAAAATTTATGCCGTTAGCAGCCCTGCGTACCGGGATTACAACACCTTGGCTTATGCCAACGCCATGGTGACGCTGATTAAAAAATATAACCCCAGCGTGGTGCTGTATCCGTCCACCTTTATCGGGCGCGATTTATCCCCGCGTATTTCGTCTGAACTGTTTGTGGGTTTAACGGCGGATTGCACCGGGTTATCCATCCAGGACGGGCTGCTAATCCAAACCCGCCCCGCGTTTGGCGGCAACATTATGGCGGATATTAAATGCCCGGATTACCGGCCGCAAATGTCCACCGTGCGCCCGAACGTATTTAAGAAAGTGCTTTCCCGCCCCGGTGCGATGGCGCAGGTGGTGAATGAAGTGATTGCCGTACCTGCCGAAGCCGGCAAAGTGCGCATCATCAGCAAACAAATGGACCCTGTTTCCGGCGGGCAAAAACTGGACGAAGCCGAAGTGGTGTTGGCCGGTGGCCGCGGTATGAAAGACAAAGCCGGGTTTGATATGTTGGAAACCTTGGCGCAAGAGTTGGGCGGAACCGTGGGTGCATCCCGCGCCGCGATTGACCTGGGCCTCAAACCCAAAGAAAAACAGGTGGGCCAATCCGGCGTGACGGTAGCCGCCAAACTGTATGTAGCGTGCGGTATTTCCGGCGCGGTGCAGCATATTGTGGGTATGGAACACAGCGATACGATTATCGCCGTCAATAAAGACGCCAATGCTCCTATCTTTAATGTGTGCAAATACGGTTTTGTGGGTGATGTGCGCCAAGTGCTTCCCAAAGTAATTGACGGCATCAAAAAAGCCAAAAACTAAATTGTTTATTGCAATACCAGGAACCTCTCTTAGGGGAGGTTCCTTTTTTATATATAAAAAGCCCCGGTGCAGGGTAGATACACCGGGGAAGTAGGAGGATTAAGACTAAAACATTTTTTTAGCGCAGCAAACGGAACCCCATGCGCCGTGGGAGGTCCGCCCTGCTTTTTTGAATAAAGCGCACCGGGGCGTAAGGGCGCGCACTATGCGTTGGTTTTGTTTATAAATAAAAGCGGCTTCCTGCGCAGAAAGCAAAACCACATTTTGCCTTTGGGCGCGCAAGGCGGCCCTTCCGGCGGCTTGGCTGACGGATTTGTCCACACCAAAGAATAAAGTTTTTAATTGGTTATATGCTTTCATATTTATAGTCTATCGTTTTGTTTTTCCCGCCGCCAGGGTCCTAGGGCCTGCTTTTGCCGGGTATTTGGGCCTAGCGGCAAACGGGACTTTGGACCCGCACATCCTATAAGGGCGCGGGAATTGCTATAATAATAAAAGGTAAAGTATGTCTATATTTTCAAAGCTTTTTAAGCTATTTTTAACCGTAGTGCTGATGCCGCTGATTCCCATGGCGCTTTTACTGGCTTTTTATCAAGGCAAAGTAAAAGATAATATTTTGGGAACGCACGCCAACTTGGCACAAATAGTGGCGTCTTCCATTAACCAACACATAGAAGACTTGGGTTGGCGCTTGGCGTTCGGGCAAAATGTGGCCGAAGTGTTGCGCGCGGGGAAGGACCCGCAGCCTGTTTTGCGTACGGCTTTGGCCTCCAACCCGGATTTTTTAATGTTGGCCGTATTGGATAAAAACGGCAAAGAAATGGCCCGCGTGGGCGAAAAAAGTTTTTTAGCCAAAGTGCCTGTGTTGGATTTATCCCAAGATGACTCTTTACCTATGCCCGACGAAAAGAATTTGTCCGTAAGCGGGTTTGAAGTGGTGGAAGGCCGCCCGGTTAGTGAATTTGTGACCCCGCTGCCCGGCGGGAATTATCTGTACGGGATTATGAGCTTTTTCGGCCTGTTGTCCCGCGTGCAGGAGCAGTATATCGGCCGGACGGGCCAAATTTATATTGTGGGCCAGGACGGACAATTTTTTTACGGCAATAACCAGGCGCCGCTTCATATTGCGCCGGAACAAATGCAAAAACTGTTTGCCGCTAAAACCCGTTTAATTTCGTCCGTTCGGGGTCCTAAAGAAGTTTTTGTGGGAGCCTTTGCGCCTACGCCCATTTGGGGCACTTATGCGGTGGTGCTGCAACTGAAGGCCGAGGCGTTCCGCGGGCTTTATTATACAAACATTGTTATTTTATTGTTTATGTTGGCTATTGCCACATTGGCTTATTTCGGCGCGCTTACTTTTGCCGAAAGTCTGGGCGAGCCGATTAGCGCCTTGGATAAAGCCGCGCGTGAAGTCAGCCGCGGAAATTTAGACCAAAAAGTAGACGAAGATTTAGGTTGGGGGGAATTCCAAACGCTGATTGCCTCTTTCAATAAAATGACGGCGGACTTGAAAGATTACCAACTTTTGCAGGTGCAGGCCCAATTAAGTGAAATGAAAGAAAATGTGTTCCGCTCCGTCGCGCACGATTTGCGCGCGCCGCTTTTGGGGCTCCAGGGTTATTTATATATTTTATCCAGCGGCAAGGCGTCCCCGCAGGAAGAAAAAGAATACTTGCGGCTGATGGACGAAGCCGCCCGGAATTTATCCGCCTTATTGGAAGACGTGTTGGATGTTTCCCGGTTGGAAGCGGGTATGCTCACCCCGCATTTGGCCCGGGTGAATTTGAAAGATTTAGCGCGCTATGCGGTGGATACCCTGTTGCCCGCTGCCAAGGAAAAGGGCCTGAAAATCACAACTACCGTGCCGGATATGTGGGTGCAGGCGGACGAAAAATTACTGCGCCGCGTGGTGGTTAATTTGGTTTCCAATGCGGTTAAGTTTACGCAGCAAGGTTTTGTGCGGGTGGAAGCGCACCAAACGGCCCGGGAAACGGCCCTTTCGGTGGCGGATAGCGGTATCGGGCTTACCCCGCAGGAGCAACAAAAAGTTTTTCAAAAATATCAGCAAGTACATACGGATAGCCGGGGCTACGGTTTGGGGTTGTTTATCAGCCGCCAAATTGTGCAGGCCCATGGGGGAAATTTGACGGTATCCTCCACGCCCGGCCAAGGCAGCGTATTCACACTCACCCTGCCTGATAAGGAGGACAAATGATAGTTTTTTGGCGTCTGTTTTTAGCTTACTATATTGCCGATTTTGCTTTATACGGTAAGCGGTTTTACTGCTATGGGGAATGTCACCCCTGGAAGTTGGCTCTGGCGCGCGGCATTTTGTTTTGGGCGGTGGCCATGGTGCTGTGCCGCCTGTACTTAACCATGCCGTGGTCTTTGTGCGGAATTACAGATGTGCCTGGCTGGGTGGCCTTGCTCCCCATGACGGCGTTTTATATATTTTCGGACGGTTGGTTCAAAATAAGCGGTACGCGCAAATTCCACAACACGCTGTCTTTTGTCTTGCACGATACGTTCAACTTTTTGGTGCTTTTGTTGTGCGTGCCGTTCCATGCCTTGTATGAAACCGGCAGTTTCTTTGCCGAAAAATGGGTAATTTTTTGTGTGGGGCTGATGTTGGTCACCAAGGTGTTGGGCACTTTTATTTTTTGTGTGGAAAAAGATTTATACGGCCGGGATTATCCCACGGCCGATGAACGGTGGATTATGATGATGGTACGCGCCATTTTCTTTTTAACGGGCTTACTGCCGGGGTGGCGTTGGTTGTTTTTAACGTGCGGATGTTGGGCGTGCGTGGTGTATGCGCGCAAAATCCGGCTGATGGATATATCCGGCTTTGCCTTTTATTTTGGCTTTGGGGTCACTTGTTTAATCAGTTGGGCGGTGCATTGGCGCGTTTATTTGAATTGGTAGGAGAAAAAATGAATTTACAAGAAGTTAAATTTGCTTGTTTAGATACGGAAACAACCGGGTTATGCCCCAAGGAAGGCGGCAAAATTTGTGAAATTGCCGTATCCGTCACCCAAAACGGGGCGTTGGTGGAGGAGTTTTCCACCCTGCTTAATCCCGGTATTCCCATGAGCCCGGCGGTGGTGGCTATCCACGGTATTACCAACGAAATGGTGTCCGGCGCCCCCGCATTTGCCGATATTGCCCCGCGGCTTTTGGCGGTGTTGGACGGGTGTGTGCTGGTGGCGCACAATGCGGATTTTGACCTCAAGTTTTTACAGCATGAATTTGCCTCCTGCGGTTTGCGCCTGCCGTCCGCCCCGGTGGTGGATACGCTCAAACTGGCGCGCAAAAGCGGCAAGTTTGCCAAAAATAATTTGGGGTGCGTGGCCGAACAACTGGGCATTAACTGCCAGGGTTGGCACCGCGCCATGGCCGATACCAAAATGGCCGAACAGATTTTTTATTACTTTTTGAACCGCTTGAGCGGCCGGGGAGTAAAAACGGTGGAAAATTTGCAGCAATTTCAATATAAAAATTGGGCGGAGTTATTATCCGCTTCTGCTATTTAAGGAGAAATAAAGGTATGAAAAAAGTTGTATTAATCATTCGTGACGGCTGGGGTGATGCCAATCCCGGTAAGTTTAATGCGGTGTCTAATGCTAAAACACCGAACATGGACAAATATTTGAAGGTGTATCCGCATACGCAAATTGAAGCGTCCGGCGAACAAGTGGGCCTGCCCGCGGGGTATATGGGCTCGTCCGAAGTTGGCCATTTGAATATGGGCGCGGGGCGCATTGTCATCCAAGAATTAAAACGCCTGAAAGATACTATTGAAGACGGCTCTTTATTTAAGTCGGCTCCGTTTGCGGCCTGCATAGATAACTGCGTAAATAACCATAAACCCCTGCATATTATGGGTTTGGTGCAGGACGAAGGCGTCCACGCCCACCAAGACCACCTGCACGCCATTATGAAATACGCCGCCGAAAAGGGAATCAAACAAGTATATATCCACTTTTTTGCCGACGGCCGCGATACGCCGCCCAAAAGCTCTATCGGGTTTATCCGCACCTTGGAAGAAAAAATTAAAGAATACGGCGTGGGCCAAATTGCCACTATCCAGGGCCGCTATTATGCCATGGACCGCGGCGAAGATTGGAGCCTGACTGATAAAGCCTATAATTTAATTGTCCGCGCGCAGGGCTTGCACGGCTCCACCGCCGAAGAAGTGGTGGAAACGGACTACAAAACCATGCAAACGCCGGACGGCGGCCCCATGGTGGACGAATACATCCCGCCGACCGTACTGGGCGATTACAAAGGCATGGAAGCCGGTTCCAGCGTGATTTTCTTTAACTTCCGCCAGGACCGCGCCATCCAGCTTACCCGCGCGTTTATTGACGACAACTACCCGGGCAAAAATCGCGGCACCCGCGTACCGTGCGTGTATTGCGGTTTGACCAAATATTACGATTCTTTCCCGTACAATGCGTTGCCTTCCATGACGGACGGCGGCGGTATGAATAATTTGCTGGGCGAAGTGATTTCCAAAGCCGGGCTCAAGCAGTTGCGCTTGGCGGAAACGCAAAAATTCAAACACGTCACGTCTTTCTTTAACGGCAAACAAATCAAGCCGTACGAAGGCGAAGACCGTATTGAAATCAAAGGCCGCTTTGACCCCGCCACCTTTGCCGAACACCCGGAAATGGAAGCCTATATCGTCAAAGACGAGGCGCTTAAACAAATTGCCACCCAAAAGTATGACTTTATTGTCATCAACTTTGCCAACTGTGATATGGTTGGACACACCGGCAATTTTAATTCCGTAGTAAAAGCGGTGGAAACGGTGGACGAATGCACCGGCGCCGTGACCGAAGCCGCGTTGGCTAATGATTATGACGTTTTCATCACGGCCGACCACGGCAACGCGGAAGAAATGTGGGACGAAAAAATCAATATGCCCAAAACGGCGCACACCACCAACCTGGTGGATTTTGTGTACGTCAGCAAAGACCACCCCACCGCCCAAATGCAACCCACGGGCAACTTGGGGGATATTGCCGTCACCGTACTGGACGTTATGGGCCTTGCCAAGCCGGCGGATATGACGGCCCGCAGCCTGATTGCCCGCAAATAACAGCGTTTTTGTTTTAGCGCGTACCCGGGGTGTTTTTCATATCCCCGGGTTTTTTATCGGGTGCTTTCCCCAAAAAAAGGCGCAAAAAAGCTACAATACCTGTATGGACGCGTATATTAAAGTAAAAGTTCACGCGGGGGAAAAGAAAAACCGCTTGGAGCCCAAAGCCCCGGATACGTTTGAAATTTGGACCAAGGCCCCGGCCGAACAGGGCCGCGCCAATGCCGCCGTGCGCACTATGTTGGCAGCGCATTTGGGCGTGGCGGAAAACAAGCTCTCCTTAATAAAAGGGTCCGCGTCGCCCGCAAAAATCTTCTTAAAACGCCCGTAAAGCCTTTTGTATTGCGCAAAAAAAGCCATTTTTGTATAATAAATAAGAGGAAAGAATTGCCGCGGCCCTTGGTGAAGCAGTGCCGGAAAGATATTCCTTAAAACCCCAGCGGGACGGAAAACGCCCCGAGGCGGTTTTTTGTACTTAACTAAAATAAACAAAAATAGTATAATCAGTATATGAGAACTTACGAAACTGTAACGATTGTGAAACCCCAACTCTCCGACGGAGAAGTGGGCGAATTCGTGACCAAAGCCAAAGAGCTCATCACGAAGAACGGTGGAGAAGTGACCAGCGAAGAAAAATTGGGCAGAAGAAAATTCACCCACGAAGTCAACCATGTTCGCGATGGTTTCTACCTCTATCTCAAATTCAAGGCAAACCCTGAATTTATCGGCACCTGGAACGAAGCAATGAAACTTAATGAAAAAGTTCTTCGCTCTATGGTGATGTTGGCTAAAGAAATTAAAGCAAAGCCGACCGTTGCTTCTAAATAAAAGGACCTTATGACGGGACAAATCAGATTACCGGAACAAAACCTGGTGCTTTTAGCGGGCAGACTCACGCGGGACCCCAATTGGGCTTTTACGCAAAAGGGCCAAGCGGTCTGCCGTTTTGATATTGCGGTGAACCGCCGCTATATGGATAACACCACCAACGAATGGAAAGACGACGTGGTTTTTGTTCCCGTAGTGGTTTGGGGCCCGACGGCAGAACGTTGTAAGGACCGGGTCAAAAAAGGCACGCCTGTTTATGTAGAAGGCCGCCTGACCAGCAGCGAATATACCGATAAAACGACCGGCCAAACCCGCCGCAGTATGCAGGTGACGGCCCGCCGGATTCAGATATTGGAGTCTAACGTTGCAGGGGCCGGCTCGTACGGTACTGCAACCCAGGGAAACGACTCTTCCGCCGACGTTGAACCGGTGATGGAAGACGACGTCCCTTTTTAACCAAAACCCATTTAAGAGGGAAAAATAATGTCAGAAGAAATTAAAACCCCCGCTGCCAATACCGCCGCGCCTGTGGCTGCCCGCCCGGAACGCCCGGCCCGCCCGTATATGGCTAAAAAGCGCTTTGAAAGCAGAAGAAAAGTTTGCAAAGTCTGCGCGGAAAAAATTGAAAACGTAGATTACAAAAACTTTCAGTTTGTGAAATCTTTCACCATGGAAAGCGGCAAGATTCTCTCCCGCCGCATTACCGGTACTTGCGCCAAACACCAGCGCCAGATTACCAAAGCCATTAAGAGAGACCGGAATTTGGCCATCTTGCCGTATTCCTTGCCTAAGAAATAAGAAGGAGCGCAACCCATGAAAGTTATTTTGAAACAAAACGTAAAAAACTTGGGCATGACCGGCGATATTGTAGAAGTAAAACCCGGCTATGCGCGCAACTACTTGGTGCCGCACCGCTTTGCGGAATTGGCTACCGAAGGCTCTATTAAAAACTGGCAATTAGGGGCGGAACGCCGCGCCAAACGCATTGAAGCCGAATTGGCCGAAGCCCGCGCCATTGCCGAAAAACTGGCCGGTGTGGTCTTGCCGTTTACCAAAACCGTCAATAGCGACGGCGTAGTATTCGGTTCCGTAAACAAGGCGGACATCTTCAAAGCCTTGAATGCGTTGGGGCATAAAATTGCAAAAGAAGCCATTGAGCTTACTATGCCGATTAAAGCCCTGGGCGAAACCGAAGTGGGCATTTATTTGAAACCCACCGTCACCGCCAAAATTACGGTTAAAATTGACGCGCTGACCGAAGTGGCCCCGTCTATCCCGGATGCTAAACCCGCGGAAAAGACCGAAGCCGCCGCGGCCGAAGCTAAATAACAGTTCGTTAAGTTTATCACCAAACCTGCCATTCTTTGGAATGGCAGGTTTTTTCATCTGTCTTGGCGTTCCGTTTATTATGGGGCGCGTGGCCCTTAAATACGGCCCGGGGCGGTTGGTATCCTATAAACGCTTTTGCCGCTTGCAGTTTTTTTAGGAATAAAAATGCCGGGGCCGTGCCGTATTTTATAACTAGTCCAATTCCGGCGCGCGCGTTTGCCGTTCAAAATTGCTACAATAGTAAAAAGCCGCCCTTTTACCCGGCGGTAAAGATTTTATTTCATTTTATAAGAGGACGCATGACTATCCCCAAAATCAGTAATTTACTGGAAGAAAAACTCCCTCCGCAGGCGTTGGATGCGGAAATGGCCGTTTTAGGTTCTATGCTTATGGAAGCCGAGGCCGTGGAACGCGCTTTGGAAATCCTCAAGCCGGAGCATTTTTATAAAGATGCCCACAAAAAGATTTTTTCCGCCATGAAAGACCTGGCCGAAAAGGGCCAAGCGGTGGACCTGGTGACGGTGACGGAATCCCTCAAAACCGCCAATTTGTTGGCTAAATTAGGGGGCGAAGTGTACCTGACGGAACTGGTGGGCAAAGTTTCTACCGCCGCCCATGTAGAACATTACGCCAATATTGTATATAGAAAGGCCGTCATCCGGGAGCTTATCCGCACCTCTACCGCGCTAGTGCAAAAATGCTACCAGGAAACCGACGAGCCGCAAGAACTGTTGGACGAAGCGGCGGACTCCATTTACCGTTTGAGCCAAAAACAGCGCTTAACGGGCTTTGTATCCACCAAAGATATGGCCCCGGAAGTGCTGAATATGATTGAAAACGCCGCCAAAAACAAAAGTCCTATCCAGGGCGTTCCTACCGGGCTGACGGAGTTTGACTATAAAACAGGCGGGTTCCGCAAGTCGGACTTAATTATTTTGGGTGCGCGCCCCAGCCAAGGTAAAACCGCTCTGGCGCTGAATATGGCGCATTTTGCGTGCGTGACCAAGGGTTTCCCGGTGGCGATATTTTCGTTAGAAATGGGGCGGCACTCTTTGTTTGAACGTATGTTGGGCGCCGCTTCCATGACGGAAGTAAGCAAACTGCGCAACGGTTGGTACGACCGCGCCAAATGGGGGGACTTATTGCGTGAATACAGCCGCCTGGCCGAAGCCCCTATGTATATAGATGATACGTCCGGCATTTCCATTACGGAAATCCGTATGCGTTCGCGCCGTTTAGCCAGCGAACTGGCCAAACAAGGCAAAGAATTGGGCATGATTATCATTGACTATTTGCAATTAATCCGCGGTTCGGGCCGCACGGAAAGCCGCCAACAGGAAGTGTCCGAAATTTCCCGCCAGTTAAAAGATTTGGCCCGCACCTTAAATGTGCCGGTGTTGGCGCTGTCCCAGTTAAGCCGTAAGAACGAGGACAAAGGCCGCCAAGATAATAAACCGCAACTTTCCGACTTGCGCGAATCCGGCTCTATTGAACAGGATGCCGACGTGGTGGCCCTCATCCACCGTGACGGCTATTACAAGCGCGATGACCCGAATTTGAAAAATAAAGCCACGCTGATTATTGCCAAACAGCGTAACGGCCCGGTGGGGGATATTCCCTTGCATTTTATCGGGGAATACACCTTATTTACCAACCCGACGCCGGAAGAAATGTCCATGCCGGAAGGCTTGGCGGCGGAACCTATGGTACTGCCGGAGTAAGTATGGAACAACCGTTTTTGCGCCCCACTTGGGCGGAAGTGGATTTAACCAAGTACGAAGCCAACCTGCGTAAAGTGCGCGGTATGGTGGGGCCGGATGTTAAAATTTTGGGTATTTTGAAAGCCAACGCCTACGGCCACGGTGCCGTGGCTTTGGGCCAATTTGCCGAGGAAAAACAACTCTGCCAATTTTTTGGGGTGGCGTCTGTAGAAGAAGGCTTGGAATTGCGCGCCGCCGGCTTAAAAACTCCCATTTTGGTACTGGGCAGTATTTATCCGTTTGAGGCGTTTGAATACGCCATTAAAAACAAACTGGCCGTGACGATTGCCAGTTTGGACGCCGCTCACGCCGTGGCGGATATTGCCGCCAAACTGGGCATAAAAGCCTTGTGCCATGTAAAGCAGGATTCCGGCATGGGGCGCATTGGTACCCGCCGCGGCGGGGTAATGGCCGTTTTACAATTTTTGGCCCATAACCCGTATGTCATTTTGGACGGGCTCTATTCCCACCTTTCCAGTGCGGATTGTGACCCTGCCTATACGGAGGAACAAATCGGCTATTTCCGTGATACGCTGACCAATGTGCGTTTACACGGCATACACATTAACCAATGCCATTTATGTGCCACGCCGGGCCTTATACACCGGCCGGACATGGTTTTGGATATGGTCCGCCCCGGCCATGCGGAACTGGGGTTGGAAGACGGCTTTGAGCCCATTATGTCGCTCAAAACGCGCATTGTGTATGTAAAAGATGTAGCGGCCGGAGCAAGCATTAGCTATGGGCGCAGTTTTATTTGCCCCAAACCCATGAAAATCGCCACCATTCCGTTGGGGTACGGGGACGGATTTTTGCGGGCACTATCCAACAAGGCGGAAGTGTTAGTGCGCGGCAAACGCTGCCGCGTATTGGGCAACGTGACGATGGATATGACCATGCTGGATATTACCGCCGTGCCGGAGGCCCGCGTAGGGGATGAAGTTGTGGTGGTGGGCCGGCAGGGAAAAGAGCAAGTGCGCTTTGCGGATTTGGCCCGCTTGGCCGGAACGATTGATTATGAACTAACCACCCTGCTGATGCCGCGGGTGCCGAGGTTTTATAAAAAGTAATGTTTACATATATTGGTAAAAAAGTAGATAATTTACTGGCCCAACTGGGCGGTGCGGCGGCAATGGTCCGCTCCGTACTGTTTTGGTTGGGGCGCTCCCGCTTTGAGTTTGACCAAGCCGTCCGCCAAAGCGTGAGTATTGGGGTGGATTCTTTCGGCGTGACGGCGCTGACCAGTTTGTTTACCGGCATGGTACTGGCCTTGCAAGCGGGCAACACCATTGGCAACATCTTCGGCGAGCCGATTTTTGTGGGTACGATTGTGTCCTTTTCGCTCATCCGTGAACTGGGCCCCGTATTGACCGGGGTGGTGGTTTCCGGCCGGGCGGGAGCGGCGGTCACGGCGCAAATCGGCACTATGGCGGTCACGGTCCAACTGGACGCGCTTTATACGCTGGGCACCAACCCTATCCGCTATTTGGTTATCC
>CAKUDJ010000002.1 GCA_934644855.1 uncultured Elusimicrobiales bacterium | reverse complement strand
CGAGCCGCCGTCCATATTTAATTTCGGGCGCACGTCTTCTTCCAACACTTTTTCAATGCGGCGGATTTTTTCAACCAACGTCATTTTGGCAAATTCTTTTTCTTCCGGCGCGGCCGCGGGAATTTGACACGCATTTACTTTATCCAAAATCTTTTGGATTTCCCCTTTGCAACGGCCGCAAGCGCCGCCCGCTTTGGTAAAGTGGGTGACGTCTTCCACCGTGGTTAAGTGGTTTTGGCGGATGGCCTTAATAACGGCTTCTTCGGACACGTTAAAACAATGGCAAACAATTTTTTCTTCCTGCTGTTCAAACGTGACAGGCGCGCCCCCCTGGCGGTAGCTTTTTACGGCCGCGTCCAAGGCTTCCATGCCCATTACGGAGCAGTGCATTTTTTCGGCCGGGAGCGTGCCCAGCGCATCAGCAATATCCTGGTTGGTAATTTTGGAGGCTTCGGCGATTGTTTTGCCTTTTACCAACTCCGTCAACATAGAAGAAGACGCAATCGCGCTGGCACAGCCGAAGGTTTCAAATTTGGCATCTTCAATCACGTCGGTCTGTTTATTTACTTTAATGGTTAATTTGAGTGCATCCCCGCACACCAGGCTGCCTACTTGCCCGGTGCCGTCTGCATTGGGAATAGAACCCACGTTGCGCGGATTCTTAAAATGGTCCATTACTTTATCGGTATAATCCCACATATAAAAACCTCTCTTTTTTCTTACTTTATATTATATCATTTTGAACCCGCCCGCTTGATGTTCTGTCCGCGCCCAAAAGGGTTATAGGTTTCTCTGCGGCGTTAGCAATATTTGCTAAAATAGAAGAACCATGAAATTTACCCGGCCCGTCATTTTTTATAACGCTTTTAAGCCCGGCGCGCACGAAACTTCCAAAAAGTTATTGGCGCAGGCAACCGCTATGGGTGCACAAGCCCGGTTAATAACCGACTTAAACCAACTCCCGCAAATGGGCGGAACCGATTTGGTGGTCTGTTTGGGCGGGGACGGCACCACTTTGCACGCGGCACGCCAAGCGGCCGCCTTAAACTTGCCGGTTTTCAGCATTAATTGCGGCACGCTGGGCTTTTTGTCCGGCTGTGAAAAAGCAGACGCCGAGGCCGCTTTCCCCCGCGTATTAAATGGGGAAGGAATTTTGAACGAACGCTTTATGTTGCAAGCCGTCATTGTGCGCGCGGACGGCACGGAAGAAACCGCCTTGGCTTTTAACGATTGTGTCCTGCGTTGCGCCCAGGCCCGCGCTTTTAGCTTGCAGGCCCGCTTGAACGGCCGCCTGCTTCAGCCGTATTACGGGGACGGCCTGATTGTTTCCACGCCCACGGGTTCCACGGCGTATTCTTTGGCGGCGGGCGGGCCGATTGTGGCCCCGGAAGTAGACGTGTTTTTGCTTACGCCCATTTGCCCGCACTCCTTGGGCCAACGCCCGCTTATTTTACCGGCGGACGGACAGTTAACCTTTGAGCCGGTTTTCAAATACCCCGGGGAACAAGCCACCGTCAGTTTAGACGGACAAACCAATTTTCCGCTCTCCGGCGGGGATAAAGTCATTCTTTCCCGCAGCCAAACGCGGGCCCGGCTGATTACCTTGCCGGGGCGTGATTTTTTTACCGTTTTAAGCAAAAAATTAAAGTGGGGCAACTGTATATGCTGACAAAACTTTCCATACAAAACTTTGCCATTATTTCCCGGTTGGAGCTTTCGTTCGGCCCGGGGTTAAATGTTTTTTCGGGCGAAACCGGGGCCGGCAAATCCATTGTGATTGAAGCGCTGGGTTTTGTATTGGGCGCACGCGGGGATGCCGACACCATTAAAGACGGCGCGCAAAAGATGAGCGTTAGCGCCGTTTTTTCAACGGATATGTTGCCGCAGGAAGTGCGCGCCGCCCACCACTTTACCGCGCCCGATTTTACCCTCAGCCGGGAACTGGACCGCAAAGGCAAGGGCAAGGCGTTCATCAACGGCAAGCCGGCCACGGTATCCGCCTTGGCGCAACTGGGGCGGTATTTGGTGGATTTCCACGGCCAGCACGAACACCAAAGTTTACTCCACGCTTCCGTACATTTGGCCCTGTTAGATAAATTTGCCAAACAGGATGCCCTGGTGAAAAAAGTGCGGGCCTCTTACGATAAAATGCAGGCCGTGCAAGCCCGACTAAACGAGGCCGCCCTTTCAGAACAGGAAAAAGCCCGCCTGCGGGATATGTGCGCGTACCAATTAAAAGAAATAGAAGACGTGCGCCCCACGCAAGAAGAAGACGACCAGTTGGAGCAAACCCTGCCCAAAATGAAGCACTCCGGCAAACTGTTGGAACTGGCCGAAACCGCTTATAACGATTTATACGAAGGGGAAGGCTCCGCCACGGAGCGCGGCGGAAAAGCGGCCCGCTGTTTGGAAGACATGGCGGAGTTGGACGACTCTTTGGCGGAACTTTCCCAAAACTTAAATTCCGCATTAGCCGCGTTGGAAGACGCCGCCAACACGTTGGCTACTTATAAAGATGACATTCGTATAGACCCCCAAACATTGGACGATATGCTTGCCCGCCACGAAAAACTCAAACGGCTCAAGGGCAAATACGGCCCCACCCTGCAAGATGTATTAAAAACCGCGGCAGACTTAAAAGCACGCCTGCACGCCCTGGAACATAGCGACGAAGCCGAACAAGCCCTGCGGGAAGAATTGGAAAAAGAGCGCAAAAACCTCTTAAAACTGGCGTTGGAATTGCACGATAAGCGTTTAGAGGCGGCCGAAAAATTATCCGCACTTTTGACGGAGCAAATCCGCCCGCTCGGGTTTAACGCGGTGCGCTTCCGCGCCTGCGTGGAAATGGACGAAGAAAATTTAGGCCCCACCGGCGCGGATAAAGTGGAATTTTTATTTTCACCCAACCCCGGCCAGGCCTTGCGTCCGCTTAAAAACATAGCCTCCGGCGGGGAAATTTCCCGCGTGATGTTGGGCTTAAAAACCGTGTTGGCTTCCACCGTGCCCGTTATGGTGTTTGACGAAGTAGATGCCGGCATTGGCGGGGAAACGGCCGTTTTGGTAGGCGAAAAATTAAAAGGGGTTTCTGCCGGGCGGCAAGCATTGTGTGTCACCCATTTGGCGCAAGTAGCCGCGCAGGCGGATGAAAACTTCCATGTAGCCAAATCCGCCCGCAAGGATTCTACGGAAGTTTCCATTACCCCGCTTACAGGCCCGGCCTTAACGGCGGAAATTGCCCGGATGTTGGGCGGCCATGCGGACCCCAAATCCGCCGCGTATATCCACGCGCAGGAATTACTGGCCGAGGCCGGGCGGCACACAAACGCAAAATAACCGTTTCTGGCTCTTTACAGGGCCGCTTGATTTGATACAATATGTATAGAAGGTTCCGCCGGGGGTGTGCGTGGCGGCCTTTATAAACTTGTTAGGAGGAGAAAATATGTCTAATTGCTGCAAATGCGGTAAATGGTGGCCGCATAACTGGTTGTGCCTGAAACACTTATATTGGGTATTTATTGCCCTGTTCTATTTAACGCTGGTTTCCGCCGTGTACTTTTTAATCAGCGCGATGTTGGTTCCCGCCGGAGTTTTTGAAAACGCCGGGCAGAACAAATGGTTCTTTATCTTGAACACCGTTACGCCTGTTTTGTTAGGTACGGTAATGAGCTTGACGATTGCCAAAATGATTAAAGTTTTGCGCTTTATGAAACACGCTCTTACCCCGTGCGCCTGCGAAACGGAACACGAAGTGACCACCGAAGAAGTAGTGGAAGAAGAATCCAAATAAACCTTATGCGGCGGGGCCACCAAGCTCCGCCGCGTTTTTTTATTTAAGTAGAGTTTTACATGAAAAGAAGTTTATTTCTTTGCCTTTTGGCCCTGTTGGGTGCCGCCGTTTTGCAAGCCGAAAGCATCAAAATGAAAGACGGCACCATCATCAGCGGTTCCATTTTGGAACAAACCCAATACACCCTTAATTTAGCCACCTCTTTTGGTACGGTCACGCTCAACCAAAAAGAAATTGAACAAATTTTACCCGACAAACACCGCATTTTATTAAAAGGCGGCACGCAACTGGTGGGCGTGATTATAGACCTGGACGAATTTAACCTTAAATTACAGACGGATGACGGCATTGTAAATATTGATATGCCGCAAATTGCCAATATTGAAGTGTACGATTACGACCAAGCCCCCAAAACCCAACAAACCTATGTGGAACAAAAAATAGAAACCGCACAGGAAGAAAAATCCCGCCAAGCGCAAGTAGCCCAAACGGGAGCCGTGCAAGCGGCAGGCGGGCTCGCGTTTGATTCGGACATTGACAAAGTTTTTGACACCCAAAAAGCAACCGTAGTCAACGGCCAGGCCGTAAGTGCGGTGCCCACCGTTTCCGCCGCGCCCGCGGCCCCGCGCCCGCTGACGGACGAAGAAGCCTTCTTGAAAGGGGTTAAAACGGGGGCGGTTTCCCAACAGCAATACGCGGCCCAAGCCAAGGACTCGCTTTCCGCCCAAAAGCCCGCCGCTAAAAAAGCAAACAAACCGCAAACCAAAGAAAAAGACTTCCGCACCTATTTGGCTATCCAGTTGGGGGCCATGCCGTTAGACTTAAAATTAAACGTGTCCGAACGGCCCGGCTTTTCCGCCGAAAAAGAGCCCAAAGATGTGGGCGGAACGAGCGTAGTGGCTTCCGGCAAGTTTTTATGGCGCCTGTTGGACAGCAATTTGTGGTTAGGGCCCAATTTGTCTATTGCCAATATTGCCAACAACACGTTTGACGATTTAGACCCGGATACCCTGGCCGCGACGGACTCCACCGGCGCGCCGTTGTACCCGGACCCCAAAATTAAAACGAGCGGGCAATTTATAAGTTTGGGCGTCACTGCCAATTATTACTTGAACCCCAAAAGCCGCGTGGTATTTTATTTGACCGGGAACGCCGGCTTTGAAATGCTGACGCTCAACTACCGCGGCGAAATGAAAAGTGACACCGTTAAATCCAACGGCTTTTCAGCCGGGGGCGGCCTGGGCGTGGAAACCCGCGTGGACGATTTAATGTTGGGGGCGGAAGTGCGGCAGCAATTTTCCACCCGCTCCAACGAGCTGAAAGACTCCGCCGCGTCCAACACGGTGTTTACCGCCCAAGTCAGTTGGAAATTCCAATGAAAATACTGGCTTTACCCAAAGCCTTTAAGGGCTCTTTAAGCGCGGCCGAGGCCGCGCTTCTTTTGCAGAAAAACTTATCCCCGCGCCACCGGGTAAACGCATTCCCGGTGTCCGACGGCGGGGACGGGTTTATTGATTTTTTCAAAACGCTTTATCCGGCGGCCAAACTGCGCCACTTAACGGCCCGCAACGCGTTTAACCGCCCGGCCAAAACCGCTTACTTAATTCTGCCGGACGGCAAAACCGCCATTTTGGAAACCGCCCGCATCTGCGGGTTAGGCTCCGCCAAGCCGCAAGAGCTAGACCCGCTGAACGCCACCTCTTACGGGGTGGGCGAAGTATTACTGCACGCCGTCAAACACGGGGCCAAAACCATTTATATTGGGCTAGGCGGGGTGGCGTGTAATGACGGGGGAGCCGGAGCCGCCGCCGCGTGCGGAGCCCAACTGCTGGACAAACAGGGCGTGCCGCTTGCGTTAGGTGCTCAAGCCTTATTAAAATTGGCCCGGGTCCGCGTATCCTCCCTCAAACAACACTTCCGCAGCATTAAAATATACGCCGTGGCGGACGTCACCAACCCGCTGTTAGGCCCCCGCAGTTCCGCCAAAGTGTTCGGCCCGCAAAAAGGGGCCACGCCCGAACAAGTAAAAATTTTAGATAAAGCCCTGGGCGTATATGCCCGCGTATTAAAAAAAGCCACCGGCAAAGACATTGCCCACACGCCGTCCACCGCCGCGGCCGGGGCCATTTGCGCGGGGCTTTACGGTTGTTTTAATGCCCGCATTTTACTGGGGGCGGAGTATTTATTTAAGAAAGCAGGATTTGAAAAATACGCCCGCCACGCCGATTTGATTATTACCGCAGAAGGCAAATTAGACCGCCAAACCTTCGGCGGAAAAGCGCCGCTGGCCGTATTAAAATTGGCCAAAAAATACCAAAAACCCGTTTTATTTATCTGCGGAGTTTTGGACGAAACCTGCTTGCGCCATAATCCGCTAGCCCCCCAGCAAATAGCCGTTCTGGCGGATTTTGCCCCCACCCCGGAACAAAGCCGCGCCCACGCCGCCAAATACCTGGCGCAACTTTGCAAAAGTTTATAACCCCACAAAAAAGGCGGGAACCCCATTCCCGCCTGTGTTATTTTTACCACTCTTGCTTACAACGCGTTCAAAATATCCGTTGCTTTATCGGCCCAGGCCGCCGGGGCATACGGCAACAGCTGTTCCCGCGTGCGGAACCCCCAAGTGACGGCACACACTTTGACTTGCGCATTTTGCGCCGTCTGCATATCCACATCACTATCCCCCACATACAACACGTTTTCTTTGGCTACGCCGCCCGCTTGCAAAATGTCACGCACGATTTGCGGGTCCGGCTTGACGGGCACATTTTCCCGCGCGCCCAAAACGGCGCAAAACTCCACCTGCGGGAAATACAAGCGCACTAATTTTTCCGTAGCGCTTTGGTATTTGTTGGAAGCTACCGCCAGTTTTATCCCTTGTTGGGCAAGCGTGGCAAGCACGTCCGCCATGCCCGGGTAGGCAAAGGTGGCATCCGCATTATGCGCGTCGTAATGCGCTTGAAAAACAGCGCGCATCCGGGCCACATTTTCGGGCGTTTTGGCACCGTCCGGCAAGGCGCGCTCCAGCAGTTTGGTCACGCCGTTGCCTACAAAAGAGCGGCATTGGGCTTCGCTGCGGAGCGGATAGCCCAACTTTTTCAACGCGTAATTAGCGGAAGCGGCTAAATCCGCTATTGTATTTAATAAAGTACCGTCTAAATCAAAAATAACCAATTGTGTATTCACTTTCTGCTCCTGCACATATTAAAGCCGCCCTGGGGGCGGCCTGCTTAAAATTTATAAATACCGGCGGAAAAAATCACTAAGCCGCTGTTTATATTCAAACCCGCCCAATTCCGCACATTTATTATGTTTGGCCCCGGGCACTAACCAAATTTCCTTCGGTGCCCCGGCACGCTTAAATAACAACTTAGCCTGCGCGGCCGGAACAATGCTATCATACCGCCCGTGGATAATAAATACCGGGCGCGGGGCAATTTTAGCCACATTATATTTGGGGCTGAAGCGCTCCGGGTTTACCCGCAAATACCGGCGGATATAATGCAACACAATGGGGATAATAGGGAAAGACGGCACCTTGTGGTGTACCCACGCCCAACGTGCCACCACCCGCCGGAACGAATAATAACACGCTTCCGCCACTACACAATCTACCGCCGGATTGCGTGCCCCCTCACAAACGGCTACCATCGCCCCCATAGAAAGCCCGTACAACCCTATTTTTTTACAACTTTCCGGGCGGGTTTCCTGCAAATAGCGGATAGCGGCCTGCGCGTCGCGCGTTTCTAAATAGCCGATAGAGCTTACCTTGCCGCCGCTTTCCCCCAAGGCGCGAAAATCAAAATAAAACAAATTGAACCCCAAATCGTGCAGATAATACGTATTTTTCAAAATATCCGAGCGGTTCATTCCCCAACCGTGCATTAAAATAATGGTTTTTTCGGAATTTTCACACGGGATAAACCACCCCTTCAGCTGCACTTTATCTTCCGTTAAAAAGGATACCTCTTCGTACGGCATTTTGTATTGGTCCGGCCATTGGTAGAGGGGCTTACGCTTGGAAACCGGGTGCAACACTTTCCGGGCGATATAGGCGCACAACTCCATAAGCCCCACCGCCAAAGCGCCCATCCCCGCAAGCACAGCCAGTATCCATTGCCACCAAGTCATAAAAAGTCCTATTTAATTGTTTTTTTAATGGCCGCCGGAAGAAAATTAAGTAATTCCCCGGCCAACACACAAGTATCCGTCAATTCTTTAGCGGCTAAATCCCCGCACAGGCCGTGCAAATAAACCCCGCACAAGGCCGCCTGAAAAGCGCTTTGCGTATCAAACCCGTTGGCCATGCCCAGTTGCGCCCAAAGCCCGGCAATCAGCCCACACAGCACGTCGCCGGAGCCTGCTTTGGCCAATGCCGCTCCGCCGGTAGTATTTTGCCAGGTTTCTTCTCCGGCGTATACCAATGTACCATGCCCTTTTATCAGGCTGACGGCCCCGGTGCGCCCAAACAAGGTTTGCACCTGGTGCAGCCGGGCCTGTTCATTGCGGGCAACGGGCTCTTGGAGCAAGCGGCCCATTTCCCCGGGGTGCGGGGTTAGAATGCCCGGCTCCCGGCGCGGGAAAACAGCTTCCAACCCGCTGGCCGCCAGACGGTTGAGCGCATCCGCATCCGCCACCAACGGCAAGCCGCATTGTTTCATAAAAGGTACCGCCGCGGAAGACGCCCCCAACCCCGGGCCGATGACTGCCAGAGAAGGTTTGGCGGTTTTAATATAATAATCCAATACCGGCAAGGCGTGTAAATTGATTAAGCCTTCCGTTTCCGGCAAAGGCACGGTAATCATTTCCGGCACAGCGGCAGCGGCTATTTGTTGGCGGCTTTCCGGCAACGCCAACGTGACAAGCCCGGCCCCGGCCTTCAACGCGCTTTTAGCACATAAAACGGCAGCCCCCGTCATATAAGAAGACCCGGCCACCACCAACACCCGCCCGAACGAGCCTTTGTTGGCTCCCGCCGGGCGGACAGGAAAGGCTTTTTTGACCTCTTTGCGGGTTATTTTTTTCATTATTCCACCGTCACGCTTTTAGCTAAATTGCGGGGTTGGTCAATATCGCGCCCCAAGCGTTTAGCCGTCCAATATGCAAAAAATTGCAACGCTACCACATTTAGAACGGGTTGTAAAAATTCCCCCGCATACGGAACGACAATAGCCTTATCTATACACTCTTTGGCTTTTTGTGCGCCGTCTTTGGTAGTGACGGCAATTACAAACGCGCCCCGGGCCCGGCATTCCTGGCAGGCGGAAAGCATTTTTTCAAACAGCTCATCCGGCGGCATCAGTACAATGGTGGGGGTCCCTTTTTCTATAATGGAAATCGGCCCGTGTTTAATTTCCCCCGCGGCAAAACCTTCCGCGCTGCGGTAGGAAACCTCTTTTAATTTCAAGGCGCCTTCCAACGCTATCGGGAAGTTTACATTCCGCCCCAAAAATAAAAAGTGCGGAGCCCGGTAAACTTTTTTGGTGATATGGCGCACATTGTATTCAATTTTAACCGTTTCCGCCATATATTTGGAAAGCGTTAATAACTCTTTATACAGTTTATTAAAAACCGCGGTGCTGATGTTGCCGTTGGCTTTGCCCAAACAGAGCGCCAACACATATAGCGAAGTAAGTTGGCTGGTAAACGCTTTGGTGGAAGCCACGCTGATTTCCGGCCCGCAATGCGTATAAAAAGTACCGTCGCACACGCGAGTCAGGGAGGAACCCAACACATTGCAAATAGCCAATGTTTTGAACCCGAGTTCCTGCGCTTTGCGCACGGCGCCAATTGTATCGGCCGTTTCGCCGGATTGGCTGACCGCCACGGCAAGCGTATGCGGGGTACGGGGCACGGTGCGGTATTTGTATTCGCTGGCCAAATCCACCGTCACGGGAATCCCGGCAAAATTTTCTATATAATATTTAGCCACCAGCCCGGCATGATAGGCCGTACCGCACGCAATAATA
Source organism: uncultured Elusimicrobiales bacterium (assembly GCA_934644855.1). Classification (GTDB taxonomy): domain Bacteria; phylum Elusimicrobiota; class Elusimicrobia; order Elusimicrobiales; family Elusimicrobiaceae; genus Avelusimicrobium. The sequence goes on along the minus strand of CAKUDJ010000002.1, from coordinate 6,295 downwards.
TGCACATTTTGCAAAGCGCGCAGGTCATCTGTTTTAAGCCCCAGCAGTTTGCCGAAATCCGTATGGGCGGTGCGCAGGGTATCCTCTATGGCTTGGGGTTGGTCATAAATTTCTTTGAGCATAAAATGCTCATAACCACCCTTTTCGGCCGTTTTTTGGTCCCACGTTATTTTGGTAGGTTTGAACGGTTTTTCCTGCCCGTCTTTACCGAACAGCGTGACCCCTTTGGCGGTCAACGTCACCATTTCGCCGTCTTCCAAAAACAAAACTTTGTTGGTATGCTTTAGAAAAGCGGGCACATCAGAAGCTAAAAAGTTTTCATTTTTACCTAAACCTACCACCATCGGGCTTTGGTTTTTCACGCCGATTAGAAAATCGGGCGTTTGGGCCCACAACACCCCATACGCATACGCGCCGGAAATTTCCCCGTTGGTTTTACGCACGGCATTAAAAAGGCGTTCCTGGTTGGTTTTCCCGGCGGCGGTTTTTAGGTTTTCTTCTATCAGGTGGGCAATTACTTCCGTATCGGTTTCACTTTTGAACTGGTGCCCGAGCGCGGAAAGTTTTTCACGCAAGGTTAAAAAGTTTTCAATAATCCCGTTGTGCACCACCACCAAATCGCCGGAACAATCCCGGTGCGGGTGGGAGTTTTCTTCACACGGTTTGCCGTGCGTGGCCCAACGGGTGTGGCCGATACCGCTTTGGCCTTGGGGGTTAGCCAATAAGGTGGCTTTTTCCAGTTCCGCCACTTTGCCCACGGCGCGCACGGTAATTAAATGGCCGTCTTGCAAAATGGAAATACCGGCGGAATCATACCCGCGGTATTCCAGTTTTTTTAATCCGTCAATAATATAAGGCACGCTGTTTTTTTTGCCAACGTAGCCGATAATTCCACACATAAAAATCCTCTTGGTACTGCTTAAAGCAGTTCTTTCATCTCTGCCACGGCAGAAGGTAAACCCACTTCCAACGCGCGGGAAATAATGGCAAAACCAATGTTCATACAGGCCATGCCGCCAATATCCGCCACCGCCAACACATTGGCATAATCCAACCCGTGCCCGGCGTGAACTTCAAGCCCTAATTCTTTAGCCAGTAAAGTGGAAAGGGCTAAATCCTGCAAGAGTTTTTGCACTTGTTTTTGGGTGGTGGCTTCGCTGTAATCGCGCGTGCAGAGTTCCACAATATCCGCCCCCAGTTTAGCCGCCGTGCGGATGTCCTCCGCCGCCGGGCTTACAAACAAACTGACTTTAATGCCCTTTTTTTGCAGGGCGGCGGTCATTGCTCCCACGCGCTTTTGCACGGCAGGCGTAAACTTCAACCCGCCGGTGGTGGTCACTTCGCCCGGCAGTTCCGGCACAATACATACGGAATACGGCCGCAAAGCTAAGGCCGCTTTTTGCATTTCGGGCGTGTAAGAACATTCCAAGTGAATTTTATTACGAAAATTTTTACATAGCCGCTTCAAGTCTTCTTCTTGAATATGGCGGCGGTCCCGGCGCAGGTGCGCCACAATGTAATCCGCCCCGCACGCAAGCGCCAACGTGGCAAACGCTAGCGGGTCCGGGAAGGAGGCCCGGCGCGCCTGGCGCAGCGTTGCAATATGGTCTATATTTACCCCTAAAGCCAAACTCATGCCAACACCTCCGTTTTAGCGCGGTAGAGTTTTTCCACTTCGCCTGCAATATGGCTGACTAACGCGGCATCTTCCCCTTCTACCAAAATGCGCAATTTAGGCTCCGTACCGCTATAACGCACAATCACACGGCCGCGGCCGTTCATTTGTTTTTCCAACTCGGCCACGCCGGGCAAAAAGCCGTCCAGCGTGTCCAACGCCGGCTTGCTGCTTACCTGAACAGCACGCAGCAAACTGGGGTATTTTTTCCATTGGTCTAAAAACCAACTCATCGGCTTGTCCGATTTTTTAACACATTGTAAAAATTGCAAGGCGGACAGCAACCCGTCCCCCGTGTTGGAAAACTCCCTAAAAATAATATGGCCGGAAGTTTCCCCGCCGATAGACAGGTTCTCTTTTTCCATGGCTTCGGACACATATTTGTCCCCCACCTGGGTCAGCACCACATCCACACCGTGTTCTTTGAGGTAATTAATGCAGCCCAAATTGGCCATAATGGTTAGTACGGCTTTATTGGCGTGCAGGCGGCCTTCTTGTTTCAGGCACAGGGCGGAAGAGGCAATAATGTTATCGCCGTCTAATTGGCGGCCTTGTTCGTCGGAGGCAATCACGCGGTCGGCATCTCCGTCAAAGCTGAAGCCGGCAAAAGCACCTTCGCGCTTGGTTAAATCCTGCATAAATTGGGTATGTAAGGCCCCTACGCCCCGGTTGATGTTGGTGCCGTCCGGCTTAGCCCCGGTGACGGTCAATTCCATCCCTAGCGCGCTGAAAACGTCTACCGCAATTTGGGAACTGGCCCCGTTGGCGCAGTCCAGCACAATTTTGGTGCCTTTGAGGAGCGCGGCATCCACCGTGGATTTTAAGAAATTTTTATAGAGTTCCACCAGCGATAAATCTTCGCAATACTCCGCCCGGGGGGAAGGAACGGCTGAGCAGCCGTCTATGCGGGCTTCAATGGCGGCTTCCATAGTTTCCGGCAGTTTGGAGCCGTGATTGGTAAAGAATTTAATGCCGTTAAATTCCGCCGGATTATGGCTGGCGGAAATAACAATGCCGCACAAACTGCCCGTTTGGCGCACAATGTTGGCTACGGCCGGAGTGGGGGCCACCCCGATACTAACCACATTTACGCCCGCGGCGCGAATCCCTTTTTGCAAGGCCGCCAAAATGGCCGGGCCCGAAGCGCGCGAATCCTGCGCGATAATTACTTGGTTTTTAAGTCCGTGGGCCTGGGCGCTTTTTTTAAGCTCGTCCAAGGCACACCAACCCAATTTTTCAATAAACTCGTCCGTTAACGGAAACGTGCCCGCAACGGCGCGTATTCCGTCTGTTCCGAAGTATTTTCCCATAGAATATAAGTCCTCCGCGCGGAGGCGAAAACAACGGCGTCCGCTGCGTACTTGCCCCGCTTGCGCAGGTGGCTGTTGCTAGAACAATTCCGCCTGTTTAGCCTCCGGCCGTTCGGCTTTCGGCGCCTTCGGTTGTTGTTCTTGCGCGGCGTCCTGCGCGGGCTTGGGCGCGCTATCCGCGCCCGTGGGGGCGGGAGTTTCCTGCGCGGCGGGTTTCAAGCCCAAAATCACATCAATTTCGTCGGCTTCCACCACTTCTTTTTCAAGCAGGGTTTTTACCAACACATCAAACGCGGCGCGGTTGGTTAAAATAATTTCCTGCGCCCGTTCGTAAGAAGATTTCATTAAATCCACAATTTCCGCATCAATGCTGCGCGCCAGTTCCTCGGAATACGTTTTATGGCGGGATAAGTCACGCCCCAGGAAGACTTCTCCTTCCTCTCCGTTCGGCAAGGCAATCGGCCCGATTTTTTCACTCATGCCCAGTTCCACCACCATTTTGCGCGCATAGGCGGTGGCTTTGTTCAGGTCGTCGCTGGCGCCGGAAGTAATTTCCCCAAATACAATTTGTTCCGCGGCGCGCCCGGCCAGTAAAATGCAAATCTTATCCAAAATTTCGGATTTGCTGGTTAAAAATTTATCTTCCAACGGCAGCTGCAGCGTGTAGCCCAAAGCCTGCCCGCGGGGAATAATGGTCACTTTATGCACCGGGTCGGAATGGTTGGTTAAGCGCGCCACAATGGTATGCCCGCATTCGTGCGCGGCAATAATGTGCTGTTCTTTTGGGGATATAATGCGGCTCTTTTTTTGCGGCCCCGCAATCACGCGCTCCACAGCTTCGTCCAAATCGGCCGGGGCCACGCTGTCTTTATCGGCGCGGGCGGCCAAAATGGCGGCCTCGTTAATGACGTTAGCCAAATCGGCCCCTACAAAACCGGGGGTGCCTTTGGCTACCGTTTTCAAATCCACGTCCGGCGCCAATTTTACTTTTTTGGCGTGAACGGCCAAAATTTCTTCGCGCCCTTTTAAGTCCGGCGCGGGTACGGAAATGTGGCGGTCAAAACGGCCGGGGCGGATTAACGCCGGGTCCAACACGTCTGGGCGGTTGGTGGAAGCCATTAAAATAATGCCTTGTTTGCTTTCAAAACCGTCCAGTTCAATTAACAGTTGGTTGAGGGTTTGTTCGCGTTCGTCGTGCCCCCCGCCAATACCTGCAAAGCGGCGGCGGCCCACGGCGTCCAATTCGTCAATAAAAATAATAGCCGGGGAGTTCTTTTTGGCCTGGTCAAACAAATCGCGCACGCGCGCCGCGCCGACGCCGACAAACATTTCCACAAATTCAGAGGCAGAGGCGGAAAAGAACGCCACGCCCGCTTCCCCCGCCACGGCTTTAGCCAACAGGGTTTTACCCGTACCCGGCGCACCGTATAAAAGCACGCCTTTGGGCAATTTGCCGCCTAATTTTTGGAATTTTTTAGGGTTTTTTAAGAACTTGATAACGTCTTCCAATTCTTCTTTGGCTTCTTCGCACCCGGCCACATCCTTAAACGTGACGGTTTGCTTGGACGGGTCCTGCATTTTGGCTTTACTGCGCGCGAAGTTCATGGCGCTTTTGCCGTCGCTGCGTTGCGGGCGGATAAAAACAAACCACCAAAAACCGATGAGCAACACAATCCACATGAGATTAAACAGGATGTTCCCTATCCAACTGTTGTCCTGCTCCGCCTTAAATTTTATTTTCCCGGCGGAAAGTTCTTCCACCAGTTTAGGGTCTTCCATGCGTACGGTTTTGAATTTGGCAAATTCGCCTTTATCGTTTTTATATAACCCGCTAATCACGCCGGGGGCGACGGTCAAATCGGACACTTCGCCCACGGACACTTTTTGCTTAAAGTCGGAATAATCCAACACCACCGGCTTGGAACCCGGGTTATTAAAAAAGAAAACCGCCGCGGCAAAAATAACTACCCATACCAAAATTTGGCCGACGGACACTATCCTGCGGTTGCTCACGTTTTTATTCTTCATTGTTTCTTAAATACTCCGATATACGGCAAGTTGCGGTACAGTTCGTTATAATCCAACCCGTAGCCGATAACAAATTCATCACCGACGGTGAAACCCACATATTTGGGGTGTACTTCCGCTCTGCGGTTGCAAGGCTTATCCAGTAAGCAGCAAATTTCTATACTGGCCGCGCCGCGGTTTCTCAAGTTGCCCAACAAATAATCCAACGTCAGGCCCGTATCCACAATGTCTTCCACAATTACCACATGGCGGCCTTTAATGCTTTCGCGCAAATCCAACATGGTGCGCACCTGGCCGGTAGTGGCGGTGCCGCCCGCATAAGAAGACAGGCACATAAAATCCATATTGCAATCTACACTAATGTTTTTCATTAAATCGGAATAAAACAGAATACACCCGCGCAAAATGCCCACAAACAACGGTTGTTTGCCGCGGTAATCGGCCGAGATTTGACGGCCTAATTCTTCTGCTCTTTTAGTTAATTGTTCCTGCGAAAATAAAACACGTTCCAAAACCGGAATATCAGACATAGTCCCTCCAATAGGAATATATATAAAAGGATACCTTTTTTTAGGCAGAAAATAAAGTAGCACCGCCTAAAAAAGCCCCGGGCGGCTCCGGGGCGGTAAAACAGGCTTTAACGGCCGAACAGCTTGCCAATCTCGCGGATGTGCAGTTGGGCCACACACGCGCGCCCGTGCGGGCAGTGCATACCGTCTTTGCAGTTTTTCATATTTTCAAGCAGGGCTTCGGCCTCGGCCGCCGTCATAGAATCATGCGCCTTGACCGCTTTTTTGCAGGCCAGCATAGCCACCATTTTGCGTTTGAGGGTTTCGGTAGATTTGGCCGGGTCCCCCACCACGGCGGCTAACGATTCCACAAACCGCTTCATATCGTCTTCCTTAAACCGCACCACATAAGGCATGGTTTTAACCTGTACCGTGCGCGGGGAAAAGCGGGTAAGCTCAAACCCGGCCGTTTTGAGCCAGGGGGCCCAACTCATCAGGCTTTCGGCATTACTGGGGGTTAAGTCCACCTGAATCGGGAACATTAACTCCTGCACTTTTATATCGCGTTTTTCAAAAGCGTCCATATATTTTTCAAACAAAACGCGCTCTTGTGCGGCGTGTTGGTCTATCAGCACCAAGCCTTCCGGGTTTTCAAACAGTAAATAACTGCGCTGGAGCTGACCCAAATAATGATACGGCCCCACATACCAGGCCGGGCCTGCGGGCGCGGGGAGCGGCTCCGGCTCCGGGCGGCGGGCTTCATAGGCCACGGG
>CAKUDJ010000001.1 GCA_934644855.1 uncultured Elusimicrobiales bacterium | reverse complement strand
CGCCCTTGGGGCTGCTGATGGGCCAGGTGGATTTTTCCAACTGGTTTATTGTGCTCAAAGACGGCGCCACCGTGCACGGGCCGTATGACTCTTTGTCCGCGGCGGCCGCGGCGGGGGCCACCACGCTGAACATTGGTAATTTGCTCAATGCGGTTATCAGCTTTTTAATTGTAGCGTTTTGTATTTTTATGCTGATTAAGCTGATTAACAAATTAAACGCGCCCAAACCGGCTCCGGCCGCGGCGCCTACCACCAAAAAATGCCCGTATTGCTGCAGCGAAATTGCCCTGGAAGCTACCCGCTGCCCGCAATGCACTTCCGAATTAAAATAAGTTTTTGGGTATTTTGTAAAACACCGGGGAAAGGCGCGTGCCTTTCCCTTTTTGCTTGTTTGTGCCGTTCAAATTTTTTACACTAATACTATGATTTATTTTGCACACCGCGGGGCCAGTATTGAGCTCCCCCAAAATTCCGTAGCCGCCTTTGCGCGTGCCCGCGCCTTGGGGGCCACGGCGTATGAATTGGACGTTCATTTACTGCGGGACGGACAGTTAGCCGTTCATCATGATTATTCTTTATTGGCTACTACCGGGGTGGACGCGCCTTTGGGCACGCTCACGCAGGCGGATTTGGCCCAGTATCCGATAGTGAATGCGTTTACGGCGGAAAAATGCACCATTCCGCTCTTGCGGGACGTATTGCCGGTGGTGCGCGAAAATTTAGCGTGCTTAAATATAGAAATTAAAAACGACGGCAATTATTACCCGGGCATAGAAAAAGTTTTGCTAGATGAATTACGCGCGCAGGCGCCGGATATACTGCCCAAAATTCTTTTTTCCAGTTTTGATTATCCCACTTTAGCCCGCTTGCGGGAACTGGATAAAAGCGTGCGGATTGGGCGTTTGTGCCGCGCGTTTGATGTGCAAGAAGCGTTGGCTTTAGGGGCGCGGAGCGTACACATGAACCAAAGCAGGCTCACACCGGAAATCATAAACACCTGCCACGAAAACGGCCTCCAAGTTTTTGCGTATACCGTCAATACACAAGAGGACGCGGCGCGGCTTGCCTCCATGGGCGCAGACGGCATTTTTACCGATAGAATAGATTTGTTTGTTTCCGCAAGTTAAACCTGTCAATCAGCGGGTGGGGTGCGTTTTTATTTGTCTGCCTGATACAGCCCGCGCAACAGGGCAATTTCCGCCGCGTATCCGGGAATGTCGTTCGGAGTTTCCAAATAAAACGGTAAATGTTTTAAGGCCGGGTGGTTAATCACCCGTGCCAGAGCCTCTGTGCCCAGCGTGCCTTGGCCGATTTGGGCGTGGCGGTCTTTGTGCGCGCCCAATGGGTTTAAGCTGTCGTTTAAGTGAATGGCTTTTAAGCGGTGTAGGCCGATTATTTTATCAAAGCGGTTTAATACGCCGTCTAAATCGTTTACAATGTCATAGCCCGCGTCGCTGACGTGGCAGGTATCCAAACAAACGCCCATTTTATCCGCACATTTTACACCGTCTAAAATTTGGCGCAGTTCTTCAAAGCGGGAGCCGACTTCGCTGCCTTTGCCGGCCATGGTTTCCAATAAAACGGTAGTGGTTTGGTGCGGCGTTAAAATGTGGTTTAACAAAGCGGTAATTTGTCGGATGCCTGTTTCTATCCCTTGCCCCACATGGCTGCCCGGGTGGAAATTGTATAAATTGCCGGGCAGAAAATCGTTCATGCGGGCCAGGTCGTCTTGCATGGTCAGCAAGGCAAATTCCCGCGTTTTGGGGTCCGCCGAGCAGGCGTTTAAGGTGTAGGGCGCGTGGGCAAGCAAGGGGCCGAATTGGTTTTTTTGTGCCAGTTCCCGCAGGTTGGCGGCATCTTGCGGGTCAATGGCTTTGGCTTTACTGCCCCGCGGGTTGCGGGTAAAAAACTGGAACACATTGGCCCCAATGGAAAGGGCTTCTTTGCCCATAGCCGCAAACCCTTTGGCGGCGGATAAATGGCAGCCGATATAAAACATTTTTGCTCCTCCTGTTGGTGCGCCGCCCGGTGCAAATTAGTGCGCTTTGGCTTGGGTGCGCAAGCGGTGCGGAATATGTTTATATTTTTGCCCGCGTTTGGCGGCTTCTTCGTGGCGTTTGGAAAGTTCCGCCCGGTGGTGGCGGTACACATCTACGCGGGTGTATTTTAACATCAGGCAAAAATCCACCAACACCATTACAAAGTTTAGCACATACAGCCAAAAAACCAAATCAAAATTATGCAGTATTTTGTGAATCATCCCGCATACATAGGCAAACTCAATGGTAATCATAAACAAAAAACTCTTGCCCGCCGCCGTTTTGGTGCGCAAAGAACGGCAAATGTTAAACGGCCAAGCCAGGCCGAAACCAACCATCATTAAGGCTTCAAAAATACTCATTTTTATCCTCCCGGCGGGTGGAGCGCTATGGGGCGGCGCCTGCCTATATTTATATTTTAGCTTTTTTGTTTTTGCCGCTTCAACGCCATAAAAAACCCGGCCTGGGGCCGGGTGTGTTCAAAATAACGTCGCTTTTATAAAGCGGCAATATCTTTTTCCAGTTCCGCCACGTGTTCTTCCGTAGTGGCCCAACTGGTGCAAAAGCGGGTGACGGTATGCTCTTTATCCGGCTGACCGAACCGCGCAAACACATATTTTTTAGCCAGTTTTTGGGCAACCTCATTGGGCAAAATAGGGAATTGTTGGTTGGTGGGGGAACTGTATAACAACGGGAATCCCGCCTTTTGGAACGCTTTTTTAATGCGGGCGGCAAAATCGTTCGCCTGTTTGGCAATGGTTAAATAGAGGTCATTTTCAAACAGCGTTAAAAATTGCAGACCGAGCAGCCACCCTTTAGCCAGCATGGCCCCGCGCTGCTTGATGTAGTAGCGGAAGTCCTGCTTGAGGGCATCATTCATAATTACTACCGCTTCCCCAAACAGCGCGCCTACTTTGGTTCCGCCAATGTAAAACACGTCACAGCACGCGGCTAATTCCGCCAGCGTGACGGTATTTTTTTTGGAGGTCAGCGCGTAGCCCAGGCGCGCGCCGTCCGCAAATAAAAACAGGTTGTTTTTACGGCAGACGTCGCGCAAGTCCTGCAATTCCTGTTTGGTGTAGAGCGTGCCGTATTCCGTGGGGAAAGAGATATACACCATTTTGGGTTGGGTATCAAATTCCGGGTTGTCTTCCGCCAAGTGCGCATCACATACTTTTTGCACTTGTGCGGCGGAAATTTTGCCTTCCGTGGCGGGCACGGTAAGCACCCGGTGGCCGGTGGCTTCTATGGCGCCCGTTTCGTGCACGTTAATGTGGCCGGAATCGGCCGAAATGACGCATTGGTAAGGCTTTAATGCAGAAGCAATGACCGTTAAATTGGTTTGTGTGCCGCCTACCAAAAAATGCACGGCCGCTTGCGGGGCTTGCGCTTTGGCGCGGATTAAATCGGCCGCTTGGCGGCAGTAATCGTCCTGCCCGTAGCCGATATTTTGTTCCAAATTTGTTTGCAGGAGCCGGGCCATAATGGCGGGGTGGGCGCCTTCGTTATAATCACAATTAAAACAAATCATATATCTTCCTGTAATTAATTTTAACCTAAAGAACGTATGATATATTATAGCTTTTGTGCGGCTTAAAAAGTACAGCTCCCGCACCTATTTTATAAAGCGTGCCGTGCGCCTTGCGGGCCGGGAATAATACAAAAAAACGCGTTTATCGGGTTATATTCACTCAAACCGGGTATTGTAATATGATAGAATGATAGCATATAACAAGGAGATAGCCCGTGGACCCTATAAACCGCCTGCGCCTGGCCGCGTTGCAAGCCCAACAATTAATTAACCTGCATAGCCAAAAAAGCAGTTTGGTGCGTTTGGCCGTCTGCTTGCACCGGGGCCGCAAACAACTTAAAAACCAAATTAAACTTTCCCTGCGTGCGCTTACGCATAAAGCGGTAGTCAGCCCGCGTTTGCGGATACTGGTACACGTGCGCGGCGGCATTGGGGACGTGTGTATGACGCGCGTTTTTTTGAAGGCCCTGCGCGCCCAACTCCCCCAAGCGGAAATTTACCTTTGTTATGACAGCCAAAGCGTGGTGGACGCGCTGTTTCAGGACGGCGCGTATATCAACGGTTTCCAAAACCGTAAATATCTCCCGCAGGATTTTGATTTAATTATATCCGGCTGCCATGTGTTTATTTACCAATATGTAAACCGCGCGCGCGTTGAGCAACTGGCGCCGGGTTTTATCCCGGTACTGGAAAAGGGGTTAAAAATGCGGGATATTTGCCGCGTGTTTGCGGAAAATACGCCGTATCTGGACGGCTATTGGGCCAACGCCACGGTGGAGTACGGCTCCAGCCGGGTGGCAAATTTGGGTTTATCCACCGGGCTTGTGGTGGGGCAAAACGACCGCGCGGCAATTGCGTTAGCGCCTGAGCGCAAGAGGGAGTTACTAACCGTACTGGGCCTGGCAGATAAAAAATATATTACCATTCACGACGGAATTAATACCAATACGGACACTTCCCACGGCCACCCCACGCGCTGTTGGCCCCAAACGCGGTGGCGGGAGTTTGCCGCTTTGTTTAAGCAGGCGCACCCGGATATTTTACTGGTACAGTTGGGGGGCAGTAAAAGCCAAGCCTTTGATTTTGCGGACGTTTGTTTAGTGGGCAAAACGGCGGTAAAAGATTTGCCCTATGTGTTGGACGGTGCGTTAGCCCATGTGGACGGGGAAAGCGGCATGGTGCATTTGGCTAATTTAACCCGTACGCGCTGTGTAGTATTGTTCGGGCCGTCCTCGGCCAAGTATTTGGGGTATGCGCAAAATGTGAATATTACTTCCCCCAAGTGCCAAAATTGTATGAACATTTTGGAAGATTGGATGACCCGCTGCGCCTTAAACTATGCGGAAAACGAACAATGTTTAGCGGCCATTACTGCGCCGGTTGTATTGGACGGCGTAAATAAAATTTTAGGCGGAAAATAAAAAACTTGCCACACCGCCAAAAAATTGATATACTATTTATGTAGTTTGAAAGAAGTTTTATGAAGGGCCTGTAGCTCAGCTGGGAGAGCGCCTGCATGGCATGCAGGAGGTCGCAAGTTCGATCCTTGTCAGGTCCACCATTTGAAACGATTAGAACCCGCCGAAAGGCGGGTTTTTTGTTGTGTACTTTTGCGCAGAGTGCAGGCGCGTTTTGGCGCGCGCGGCGGGGTATTTTTGCGCGGTGCGGCGATTCTCGGTGCGCGGCGTTGGCAGGCGCGTTCCGCTCCGTTAAAAGCGGGAAAAGTGTGTGCGCCTGTAATCTCCCCATAAAAGCCGCCGCCGTTTTTTATATACTTTGTATATGGTGCGTAAGATTTTTCAAGATAAGTTTTTGCTTTATTTGACGCTGGCCGTACTTCTGTTGCGGTTGGGGCTCTTTTTTTATGTGGTGGCTTGTAATCCGTTGGGGAGTGATTTTTTGCATTTCCCGGATTCGCTGTATTACACCGCCCCCGCCCAAACCTTGCTTGCTTCCGGCCAATTAACGGACCCTTATTCTTTGGCGCCGCTTACATTCCGCACGCCCGGCTACCCGGTTTTTTTGGCCCTCATTTATGCCGTAAGCGGCCCAAGCGCGTGGGCGGTAGTATTCGTGCAAATCTTGCTCATTACGGCACTAGTCCCGCTCGTATACCATAGCGCGGCGGTGTTTTTATCCAAAACGGCGGCGCGTGCGGCCGGCGTGCTTTGCGCGTTCAGCACGGTTTTAGCGGCGTATGCGTTCGCCCTGCTTTCGGACGTGTTATTTGCCTTTTTGCTGACGGTATTTTTGTTTTTCGCGCTCTGCTATATAAAGAGCGGGAAATGGCCGCGCTTATTGGCGGCGTCCCTCTTTTTGACGGCGGCGATTTTTGTGCGCCCGGTGGCTTATAACTGGCTCTATTTGGGGGCCGTGTTGGTGGGATTAAAAACGTACCGCCAAGGATGCCGAAAATGCGTGTGCGCGCTACTGGTTTTCTGCCTGCCCATACTGGCCTGTACCGGGGGGTGGCAATGGCGCAATTACCGCCAGGCCGGATATGCGGGGTTTCACTCCTCGGCCGCGTATAATTTGTATTTTTGGAATTTAGATGCCGTTGGCCACGCGCGCGGGCTCAATGCGCAAGGGGGCGAGCGGGTATTGCATCAGGCGCTCCCGGCCGGATTTTGGCAATTTTCGCCCACGCAAAAAGATGCGTGGCTGTTGGCACACGCCAAACCCATGTTGCGCAAGTTCTGGCCTTATAAACTGGCGCACGCGCCGTATTGGTTAGCCAAAACCTTACTGGGCGGTTCTTACACCCAAATCAGCCGTATTATAAGGGGAACGCCGCCCCTTTCCCAAGCGGAGTTTGACTATCAGTTGAACAAAACAACCGCGCTACCTGCGCAACATTTACGCACCGGGGCGGATTACCTGTTGTTGGGGTTATGCGGCGCGCAAACCTTGCTTACGGCGTTATTGGCCGGATTGGGCGCAGTGATTTTGTGGATAAACAAACGGCGCGCGGAAACGGTTTTTTTAGGGTTGTTTGCCGGATATTTTTGGGCCGTTTCTTCCGTATTTTTCGGCGCGGGCGGGCGCTACCGCCTGCCGTTTGAAACAACCCTTTGCTTGTTTGGCGGCGCGGGTTTAGCGTGGTTGTGGGCCCAACTCCGCCCCCGCCTTAATCGTTAACACCCCGCTTGTTCAGCCAACAACTATAAAGGGACAATAAAAACACAGCGTGGCTGATTACAGGCCGAGGGTCAGGCTGTCCACCAAAAAGGCGGGCAGTTTGGCGGCAAGCATTTTTTGTTGGGTGGGGCGGAAATCGTATTCCTGGCGGATAAAACGGAACGTGCCGGCCGTGGTGTCCCAAATGCCAAACGAGGCCCGCGGGTCATTATCGCGCGGCTTGCCCACGGAGCCGGGGTTGATGACATAACGCGCGGATGGATCCAACTTTACGGTAAAATCGGCCTTGCGGTTCAAAAAAATGCCACAATCTTCTTCATCTCCGCGGATGAAAAACGGCACATGGGTATGCCCCACAAAGCAAATTTGCCCCTTCCAAAGCGGATAATTGACCTTAAATTGCGTGCAACTGGAAAAATACTCTTTAATGGGGTCTAGCGGTGTGCCGTGTACGGCGGTAAAATTTTCCCCCTGGTATTTTTGGGGTAAGGTGGCGACATAACGTACGCTTTCGTCACTCATTTGGCTGCGGCTGTAATCCAGGGCCAGGGCGGCCTCCCGGTTGAAAAAGCTTTCCAACTCCGGCAGCACAAAAACGGCATCATGGTTGCCCATCACGCATACCAAATTTTTGAGCGCCCGCACACGCTTGACGCACGCTTCCGGGTCCGGCCCGTAGCCAATCAAATCCCCACAGCAAATATAGCGGTTTATGCCTTCCTTTTTCAGGCGGTCCAAACAGGCCGTTAGTGCTTCCAAATTCCCGTGCGGGTCCGAAAATACACCGTACTTCACTTAGCCCTCCGCCATGGATTCAATTTCTTCTTTCTTTTGCATACCGGCCACGGTGCGGTCTTCCAAATTCACAGACATTACTTTGGATACGCCGCTTTCTTCCATGGTAATCCCATATAACATCCGGGCCGATTCCATGGTGCGCTTGTTGTGCGTGACGACAATAAATTGCGTGGTTTTGGAAAACTCTTTAATCAGGTTGACATACCGCTCCACATTGGCTTCGTCCAGCGCGGCGTCCGCCTCGTCCATAATGCAGAACGGGGACGGATTGTGCGTAAAGAACGCAAATAATAACGAGAGCGCCGTAAGCGTCTTTTCCCCGCCGGACATAGACGAAATGTTGAGCAGTTTTTTGCCCGGCGGCTGGGCGTAAATTTCTATGCCGGTTTCTAGCAGATTTTCCGGTTGGGTGAGCACCAAATCACACTCGCCGCCGCGGAACAGCGTTTGGTAAATGTTCTTAAAGTGCATACGCACTTGGTCAAACGTGTATTTGAAGTTCTCCCGTGTGGTTTGGTTGATTTTATTGATGGCGGCTTTTAAGTCTTTCTTGGCGGAGTCCAAATCCCCGATTTGCGTTTTTAAGAATGTGTGCCGCTCGGTTAGCGCGTCGTATTCTTCCGGCGCGGTCATATTAACGGCCCCCATATTTTCTATGCGTTTGCGCATCATTTTTACGCGCTCGTAATCCACGGGTTTATCGCCAAAGTTCATGGCGGCTTCTTCCGGCGTGATGTTCCAACTTTCAAACAGGTTGTTTACAACCGTGGTGCGTTGGCGGCGCGCGTTGGAGAGGGCGTTTTCCAAATCGTTCTTTTTAATGGTTAAATCCGCCTGTTGTTTTTTGGTGGCGTTGAGCGCGGCGGTTTTATCGCTGAAGTCTTTTTTAAGGGCTTCTAATTCTTGGCGCAGTTTGTGTTCGTCCAACTCCAGCTTGGCCAACGTGTCGCGCTCGCCGGACAGTTTGGCTTGGGTGGAAAGTTTTTCGTCCGCCAACGCTTTTAAGCGCGCGTTGGAGGCGGCTATTTTTTCGTTGCGTTTGCCTTCGCCGTCCAGTAAGGCGCGGTATTCAAAATCGGTGGATTTCAAATCCAGCTCCACATTATTTTTTTTGATTTTTACTTCGTACAATGTGGCGCTTAACGCGTTGATTTGCGCTTTTAAGTTTTCGCCTTCCTGTTGCAGCGCGGCCTTGCGGGCGGTGGCTTCTTCCGCTTGCCGCACCAGGCCGTCCTGTTGGGCTTTTAATTCGTCCAACGTCTTTTTTAAGGCTTCCGCAGCGTGTTTGCGGCTTTCCAACCGGGCCGTCATTTCTTGTTTGCGGGCTTCGGCGCGGGCTAACTGGGCTTGTGTTTGGCGGACTTCGTTTTCTTTGTTGGAAAGCTCGTTGCGCACGGAGTTTTGCGCCAGTAATTCTTCCTGATATTTGGCGCGTTGTTGGCGCAAGGCTTCTTCCGCCTTGGAAAGTAAATCGTAATTAGCAATAATTTCTTTGCTGACGGCGTCTTCTTCCTGCGCGCGTTCCTGCGCCTGCCGCCGGACGGATTCTTCTTCCCCCCAGTAGGCTTCCGGCGCTTTTACGCCTGCGGCCCCGCCGGCCACAAAAAAGGCATCACGCACTTCGCCTTCCGCCGGGCAGTTGTATCCGCCGATAATAAAATTAATTAAATTTTCCAATTCCGGCGCATAAGTAAGCTGTTCTTTTAAGGTGCCGTTCTGTGCCGCCGTTTGCGGCACTTGCGGCAAAATGATAAATTTGGCGCGCGCTTTGCCGTGTTCTTTCAACTTGGCAATCGCAGTATCCGCGGCGGCGGCGTTTTCGCACAAAACGGCATCTAAATATTTGCCGAATGCGTCTTCCACCGCTACCCCTAACGCGGCCGGATATTTTAAGGCTTTGCGCAAAGTGCCTTTGATACCGCCGATACCGCTTTGCGTGACGGTTTGCACGCCCACCCAATAGGGGTCGTTTTTCCCTTGGGTTTGGATGAGTTCCAATTTGGCGGCCAACGCGGCGCGGGCGGATTTTACGCCGGAGAGTTTTTCGTTTAAGGCGGCGCGTGCGTTTTGCAGGGCGCGCAGTTTTTCTTCGTCGGCGGTGATGGCGGTTTTGGCGCTTTCGGCCGCGCGGCGTTTTTCTTCCAAGCGGGCGCGGATTTCCTGCGCCGCCTGTTCCAATCCGGCCAGGCCGCTTTGGGCGGTTTGGTTGGATTTTTCCAGCGTGATTAAATCTTCGTTTTCGCGTTGGGCGGAAGATTCTTCAATAGAAATTTTATTGGAAACTTCCATTTGGCGTTGCACCAGGCGCATACGCTCGTTATTCGCGCGTTGGGCGGCCTCGTCGGCTTGGCGCAAATCCTGCTCCAGTTTTTGGCCGGCCGCTACTTTTTGGTTATAATCCGCCTGGAGCGGCTCCAACTCTTTGGCGACGGTTTGGAGCTGCTCTTTTAAGCGTGCGAGTGCCGGGACGAGTTCCGCAATGCGGCTTTGCCCGCGTTGGGCTTCGGCCCCGCTAGCGGCTAACTGGTTGGTTAGTTCCGCGGTTAAATTGTCACAATTTTTAATAGCGCCTTCCAATAAACCAACCTGGTATTTACAGGCGGAAATTTTTTCGTTAAAGGCGCTGGCTTCTTTTTGTTTATGGGTTAAATTTAAGTCCAACGCGGCGGTTTGCCCTTCTTGCGCGGAAATGCGGTTGTCCAAATCGGCCAGTTGCCGGACTACCGGGTCCAACTCGCCGGACAGGCGGGCAATCGTCTGGTCGGATTCTTTCATGGAGCAAACGGAAATGGCAATTTCGCTTTCTTTTAATTCTTCGCGGTAGCGTTGGTACAGGCGTGCTTTTTTGGCTTCACTATCTAACTTTTTGATTTGTTCTTCTATGAGGGCCACCGTGTCGGCCAGGCGGGCCAAATCCAAATCCACGCGCTCCAAACGCTTGATACATTCTTCCCGCTTTACTTTATATTTGGATACGCCGGCCACTTCTTCAAACATTTCGCGGCGCTGTTCCGGCGAGGCCGCCAACACGGTATCCACCCCGCCCTGGTCAATAATGGCGTAGCCTTCCCCGCCGATTCCTGTATCCAAAAACAAATCGCGTATATCACGCAGACGGCATTGTACTTTGTTCAAAAAGTATTCGCTTTCCCCGGTGCGGAAAATTTTGCGTGTGACGGTAATTTCATCAAAATCAAGCGGCAGTTGGCGCGTGGCGTTATCAAACACCATGCTGACTTGTGCCATATTTAAGGGGGCGCGTTTGGCGGTACCGTTAAAAATAATATCTACCATGGAAGAGGACCGCAGGGACTTCCAGCTCATTTCACCAATGGCCCAACGCACGGAGTCAATCACGTTGGATTTGCCGCACCCGTTCGGCCCCACTACGCAGGTAATGCCGGGTTCAAAATCCAGACGGGATTTGTCGGCAAACGACTTAAAACCGATGATTTCTATTGCTTTCAAATACATATACAGTCCCCTTTAGGCAGATATACTCCCATTATAGCATTTCCCTATACCTTATATACGGTTAAAAGGGCTTGTGTACGCGTTCCGAAAGCGTTAAAAGCGGGGCCCGGAACGCCCCCTCTCCAAACATAGACGGAAAAAACCGCTTGCAAAGTATTTGTTTTTTTATTAGACTTTTTCTGTAAGATTGTTTTTCCTTAGAAAGGAGGATGTTTCACATGGCAGAAAAAGTACTTAAAGTTGGAATGGAACGCGAAGACGGCTTCCTGTACTACATTGATAAAGACGGTGATATTGCCCGCGTGCAAATGGCCCGCGGCGGCAAAAAAGGCGGCAAGCCGAAGAAAGTTGAAAAATGCGGCATCAAAAAAGAAAAAGGATATTTGTATTTCTTAGATAAGAAAGGCGATATCTCCAGAGCTAAAATGGTGAACGCAAAATAAATTTAAGAACCCCGCTAACGCGGGGTTTTTTTATGCCCGTGGCGGGTAAGAGGCGTTGGCGGCCGGGCGGCAAAAAATTATATTTTATTTATTTCCGGCACCCGGCGGAGGTATGCTTTTTGGGCGGCCCGCCGCAGCGCGTTTTGCGCCTTACTAAAAATACGGCTTGATTTTTTCTTTCTCCGGCGTATACTACCAATAAGTATCAGCCGTAGGGGAGGACATCAAATAACCGCTATTCTCTGCCGGGTTGTATGCACCGCCTGAAGGCCGCCTTGGCCTGTTAGTATGTTTGTAAAATCCGTTAACGTCCGTACGCGTTGACACACCTTTTTATTAATGGTTTAATTAGTATACGGGGAAAACTCGCAATTGCTAAACGGAGGCATTTTATGGATATTAAAATTACTGCCAAAAACATTAAACTCACGCCTGCCATTAAGAAGCATATTAATGAACGCGTCAGCAAAATTGAAAACTTTTTTGACAACATTGTTTCTGTGCAAGTGTTAATTTCTGTGGAAAAGAAAATTAACCAACGTGCTGAAATTATTGTGCACACCGGTGCCAAAACCACGTTGACCGCCAGCGCGGTAGAAACCAATTTGTATAAAGCCATTGATTCGGCCGCTGTAAAAGTGGAAAGCCAAGCTAAAAAAGTAAAAAGCAAAGCGCAAGCCCGCAAGGTATCCAAAAAAGCCGTAAAAGAAGTGGCCGAAATCAACCCGTTTGCGGACCATGTACTCTTGCCGCAGAACGACGTGAAATTTTCCGTGATTAAACAGGTGGAAGTTTCCCCGATGAACCCGGAAGATGCCGCTTATGAAATGGAACGCCTGGGGTATTCCTTCTGGATGTTCTTGGACGAAGATTCCAAACAAATCAACCTGATTTTCAAACGGTTGGACGGCACTTACGGTTTAATTAAACCGATTAAAAAGAAATAACCGGCCCCGCCGGGAGAAGGCGTTATAGCGCAATTTACAAAGTCTGTCACGGTTAGCGAACTGCTCCAGGTTAAGCGCCTTAACCTGGAGTTGGTTTGCGGCAAGCGGTATATCCACCGGGAGATTACGCAACCCAGCGTAAACCGCCCGGGCCTGGCTTTGTGCGGGCATTTGGATAATTTCCGCGCCCATTCCGTGCAGGTGTTCGGCCGGGGGGAACAGGCGTTCTGCCTGCGGGCCAACAAAACCAAATTGCGCCAAAACGTGGAAAAATTATTGAGCGAAGGGTCTGTTCCGTGCGTGATTATGGCGGCGGATTTGGACCCTTTGCCCGCTATTAAAAAAGCGTGTTTAAGCGCGGATGTGCCCGTCTTAAAAACCTCGTTGGATTCGTCGGCCTTTCTGGCGGCGTTTTCCCGTTGGTTGGACGAAAAACTCTCGCCCGTCACCCACATTCACGGGGTGTTGGTGGGCGTGAGCGACATTGGACGAAATGAATATTGAGTTGGAAGTGGTCCTGACTCCGCCGTTAAAAACCGGGTTGGACCGCTTGGGGGTGGACCAAAAAACCACCAAAATTTTAGGGGTAGAAATACCGTCATTAACGCTGCCGGTCACGCCTGGGCGCAACTTGGCGGTGCTCATAGAAGTAGCCGCCTTAAACCAGCGGCTTAAATCCCAGGGGATTTTCTCGGCCAAGGAATTTAGCAAAAAAATCTTGGACCGCATGAAAAAAACGGCCAATAAAAATGAAAAATAAACGCAAAATTTTTATTATTACCGGTATGAGCGGCGCGGGTAAATCCCAGGCGCTCAAAATTTTCGGGGACTTCGGTTTCTACTGTGTAGATAACCTGCCCTTGGCTTTGTTTGGTAATTTTATTGAATATGTATCCGGCCGGGAGGACTTAAACAATGTGGCGTTGGGGGTGGATATACGCGAAGGGGCAAGCTTAAAAGAAATGCCCAAACTGTTAAAAGCCCTCAACCGCAACGATTTTGTCCCCAAAGTGATTTTTTTAGACGCGGGCGACGAGTGTTTAATCCGGCGGTTTTCCGAAACGAAACACAAACACCCGCTGCATAAAAAACTGGCCGCGGCAATTGCGCACGAGCGGCAACTGTTAAGCCCTATTCAGGTTTTGGCTGATAAAGTGATAGATACGTCCGACTTAAAACTGGGCGAATTGAAAGAGAAACTTTCCGCCTTGTTGGAATCCAAGCGGGAAGACGATATGCAAATTTCCGTAGTGTCCTTCGGGTTCAAGCACGGCATTTTGAAAGATTGTGATATTGTGATGGACGTGCGGTTTTTGCCAAACCCGTATTACATTGCGGAACTAAAAGAAAAAACGGGCTTGGATAAACCCGTGCAGGATTATATTATGTCTTTTAAGGAAACCGGCGAATTTATTGAAAAATTTGCGGACCTTATCAAATATTTGATACCAAAATATATAAAGGAAGGTAAAAGCTATTTGACTATCGCCATGGGTTGCACGGGCGGGCACCACCGCAGCGTGTTTATGGCGCACGAGCTGGCACAACGCCTGCGCAAGGCGGGGCTGACGGCTTCCGAATTTCATAGGGATATAGGAATTTAATATATGGTAAAAATTATTTTAGTCACCCACGGCAATTTAGCCCGGGAAATGTTAAACACCACGGCGCAAATTATCGGTAAAACGCCGGATGATTTTGAAACCGTATCTATCGCGGCGGCGTCTTCTGTGGAAGAAGAGGCGGCCAAACTGAAAGGGTTGCTGAAAGACTGCCCGGACGGAGCCGTGATTTTGACGGATATTTTTGGGGGCAGCGCCACCAATGTCGCGCTGACCGCCAGTAAAGACAGCCCCAAATGCAACGTAATTACGGGCCTCAATTTGAGTATGCTGCTTACCGCGGTCAACAACCGCAAAAAATTATCCGCCAAAGAATTGGCAGAAAAAATAGAAGCAGACGGCAAACGCGCCGTGATTAATGCCACGGAACTGTTGATTAAAGGATTATAATGCCTATCGTTTTCGCGCGCGTGGATGACCGGCTTATCCACGGGCAAATTGTGCAAGCATGGTTGCCGGAGCTGAACGTTGATGAAATTTTAATTCCCCGCTCACCCAAAGCGCAGGGGAACTTCAACGAGGGGCTCTTGCGGCTCAGCTTGCCGTATGAATATGAGCTGACCGTGTTGGATGCGCACCGTTGCAAAGATTATATAGAACATTCCGCCAAAAAGATTTTCCTGTTGGCGGCTTCGCTGGCAGATGTGATGCCGCTGATAGAAGACGGGCTAAAAGTAAAATCCTTAAACATCGGCGGAATGCACTTTAAGCAGGGCGCGCAAAAATTGGATGACAATGTTTTTTTGGACGAGCAGGACAAACGCCTGTTGTCTATTTTCAAAACATTGGGCTTAAATATAGAAACCCGCGCGGTGCCTAATTCTAAATCCGTATCGTTGGAGGCTGTATTGCCATGACCGCGTCTATCATCTTGCTTTGCGTACTGGCGGCCTTGTTGGAACTGGATACTACTTATGCCGGGCAATGGCTCATTTCCCGCCCGATTATCGCGGGGCCGCTTTTTGGGCTGATTACCGGGGATTTAATGGCCGGGATACAAGTAGGGGTGTTTGCAGAGCTTTTATTTGCCGATATTTCCCCTTTGGGCGGCATTGTTCCGCCCAGCGGGGTAATGACGGCGGCTATCCCCATGATTTTGTATTCTTTGGGTATAGAACTGTATTTTGGGTTTTTCCTGGGCGTATTGGCCGGTATTTTGTATGCCCGGTTGGACCGTTGGCTGCGCAAAACGCGGTTCAAATTAATGGTGTTTTTGGAAAAAAACGCCGCGGCGCATCCGCAGGCTATCGGCCGGACGGTGGCCTGGCTGTTATTGACGGTTTTTTTAATGAATTTAATTTTTGTTTCCGTTTGCGCGTGGATTTGCACCCAGTTGATGTATAACATTGTGGCGTATATTCCGCTTAAGGCGTATGCGGCGTTTAAGTTTGCTTATATGGCGGTGCCGTGGATTGGCCTGGCCACATTAATCCCGGCGTTCCGGTTAAAAACAAGGTAGCGTATGATGAATTTTTCCATGCATTTGCGTTTGTTTTTACGCTCGTTTTTCTTACAAACGGGGTGGAATTATGTAAAATTCCAAAATTTAGGGCTTACTTATATTATGATGCCCTTTCTTACCCGTTTGTATGCGCAGGATAAAGATGCCCTGCCCGCGGTGACCACCCGCTATTTGGATACATTTAATACGCAGCCGGTCATGGCCTCCTTTTGCATAGGCGCCCTGGCTAAAAAAGAAGAAGCCGTGGCCCAGGCCAAAAGTGTGACAGATTTTAAGGAACGCATGGCCGAATGGACGGGTGCGCGGCGCGGGCTTTCCATTACGGCGGCGTCTATCGGAGACCGTTTGTTTTGGGGTACCTTAAAACCGCTCACCCTGCTGTTGGCCATTTTTATTTGGTTGTGTTTGGGCGTCAATTTTTTTGAAATAGAACAGTTGGATAACCCGTTGCCTTTGGAATCTTTTTGTGCCGGCGCGGCCGCGTTTTTTATCTATAACAGCATTGCGTTGTTTGTGCGGTGGGAAGGCATTACGATTGGGTATAATTCCGACGAAAAAACCTGCTTCGGCCTGACGAAATTTGATTGGAACAAAACCATTTACAATGCCAAACGCATGGGCATGGTGCTTTCGGCCGGGCTGATGGTGTTTGGGGTGTATTATTATTTCAAAAACTTGGCGGTAGATTTGCATTTTATTACGCGCGCCATATTAGTGTTGTTTTTTGTAATAATCAGTTTTTTAACACGCAAATTAAAAGTGCCCAATATGTATTTGTATTTGGCGGCTGTCATTATTTTTAATATTGCGTGCTATTTATAAAAAGGGGAATTACGTGATTACGGAAACTGTTAAAATTTCCAACCGTTCGGGTTTACACGCCCGGCCCGCTATGATGATTGTTCAAAAAGCGGGTGAATTTAACTGCGATATTACTATTGCTAAAGATGATGTAAAAGTAAATGCCAAAAGCATTATGGGGGTCATGATGCTGGCGGCAGAGTACGGCGCCAGTATTACGCTAACGGCCGACGGGGCCGACGAGCGCGCGGCGTTGGACTCCCTCAAACAACTTTTTGACGAAAAATTTAACGAAGAATACTAAAGGATGGGTATGTTTGTAATTAAAGGCGTGGGGGCCAGCCCCGGTGTGGCTATCGGACCGGCAGTCATTTTGCCGGGGGACTCTTTTGCTATTGCCCGGCAATATGTAGAGCCGGCGGAATCCAAAAATGAACTGGCCAAAATGAGAGCCGCCATGGAAAAAACCATGCGCGAGCTGGACAGTTGTGAAAAGAAAGTATTGGCCACCTTGGGGCAGGAGTATGCACAACTGCTTTCCACCCACAAGCTTATTTTGCAAGACCCCACCTTGCACCAATCTGTCCGCCAGAAAATTTTGGACGAACATCTTTCGGCCCAAGCGGCTATTTTTATTACCTTGCAGGAGTTGGCCGCCAGTTTTGAAAAGATAGAAGACCCCTTTTTTAAGGAGCGCCGCAATGATGTTTTTGACGTAGGCAAGCGCCTGGCTAAAAATTTGGAAGGCAATAAGGGCGAATTTTTGGCCTCCATTAAAAAAGCGTCCGTTTTAATTGCGCACAATTTATATC